>CAIZKT010000885.1:0-13084 GCA_903933565.1 uncultured Victivallales bacterium
CGGCTCATTCCGGTAGGTCCGGCCCCAGCCGGGGGCTTGGCTGACCCTGAACCCTGGTTTCCGCTCCGCCAGTCTCCCGGTCTGTCTCCGCCAGTCGCCGTGTCCCCGTCTCGCCGTCTCGCCGTTTCCTGAACCCCAGGACCTGAGGTGTCACCACCTACGGAACTTACCTGCGCCCCCCGCGAGCCGCGTTCTTTCACACCTTCTGAGAAGCTGTGCGAAAAGGCCCGCGATGCTGCCCACAAGTCACCTTCCGTGGTTCAGCCAGGCACGACCCCGATACCGATTTCGACTCCGACCCCGATTTCCGCACAGTTTATGAGGCATCACCCGCCTCGTTCCATCCTGATTGCCTCCCCGCAGGGCGGGGTGTAGACTACGCTCCAGCACACCGATTGCGCGGCGGTCTTCCTCGCCGCTCCCCAGGCTGCGTCAGGGCCGCCATCGCCAGCGAGAGAACATGGACGAGGCTCAACTCAGAGAGGCCATCGCGAAGCACGCGATCTGGCTCGAGACTCGCGGTCGCGATGGGGTCCGCGCCGATCTCAGCCAGGCGCGCCTCAGTGGGGCTAACCTCAGCCGGGTGAACCTTAGTTTTGCGAACCTCAGCGAGGCGGACCTTAGCCGCGCGGACCTGTACCAGGCGTGCCTCGGGCGAGCGGACCTCAGCGGGACGAACCTCAGCCTCGCAAACCTCAGCCGCGCCGATCTCAGCCGGGCCAACCTTCACTTGGCGAACCTCAGCCGGGCGCACCTCGGCGAGGCGAATCTCACTGAGGCGAACCTTCTTCTGGCAAGCCTCAGCGAGGCGAGCCTGCGAGGGGCGCACCTCAACCGGGCACACCTCAGCCGGGCCGACCTACGCGCGGCCGACCTCAGCCGGGCGCACCTTGGCGAAGCGGACCTCCACCTGGCGAACCTCAGCGAGGCCAATCTACGCGGGGCGCACCTCAGCCGGACGGATCTCAGCGAAGCCAATCTCAGCGAGGCTGAACTCAGCGGCGCTGAGCTCAGGGGGGCCAGGTTGCACGGCGCCAATCTCCAGCGCGCCCGCTTGTGCGAAACCAACCTCTCCGGAGCGGACCTCAGCGGGGCCAGAGTGTACGGCACCTCGACCTGGAATGTGGTGTCAGACGGGGAAACCAAGTGGCGGGACCTCGTCATCACTCCCAGCCGCGAACCCCCCGTCACCGCTGATGACATCGAGGTCGCGCAGTTCGTCTATCTCCTGTTCTCGAACGACAAGACCGGGCGCGTCATCGAGGCGGTGGCCTCGCGGATGGTACTGATCATCGGCCGTTTCGGGGCGGAACAGGCGCCCGTGTTGGAGGCCCTGAAAGAGGCCTTGCGGCAGCATATGCCGGCTCTTGTTCCCGTGGTCTTCGACATCCCGCCGCCGTCTCAGGTCAGCGTCGTTGAGACCGTCTTGCGGCTCACCCAAATGGCTCGTTTCGTGATCGCCGATCTGACCGATGCAAAGCGCGTCCTGCCGGAACTCCGCCGCCTTACCCGCGACGTTGGCAGCCCCATTGTCCCCATCGTCAGGGAAGGACCGGCAGGTCTTCCCCTGGCGCTGGCGGACCTGGACGGCCTCAGAACGGCCCTGCCGGTGTTTTTCTACCGTGATGCAGAGCACCTGATCGAGGCGCTTGACGAGGCCGTGATCAAACCCGCCGAGGCCGTCTCGGGGGATCATGCCGCCGCCGGCCGCCAGGCGGACTAGAGACGCCAGCCCGGCCCCGCCGGTCCGCCGCCGGGTTGACGGCGCCCGGAGAAGGGGCACATTGCAACGGTAACCTGTATGCGCACAGCAGTACTCACCTACCGGAGCGGCTCGCCATGGCAGACGCATTGCGCTGGGGAATCGTCGGAACCGGCATGATCGCCGGCGTCTTCGCCAAAGGACTCGAACAGGCCAAACGCGGCGTCAAGGCGGCCGTGGCCAGCCGCGGCGCCGACCGGGCTAAAGCCTTCGCCGAAAAGAACGGCATCCCTAGCGCCTATGGCAGCTACGAAGAACTCTTCGCCGCCGCCGACATCAGCGCGGTCTACGTGGCCACCCCGCACCCCTGTCACCGGGAGGTCGTCCTGGCTGCCGCCGCGGCCGGCAAGCACATCCTCTGCGAGAAGCCCATGGGGGTGACCCCCGCAGAGTGCCGCGAGATGATCGCCGCCGCCGCCAAGGCCGACGTCACCTTGCTGGAAGCCTTCATGTACCGGGTTCATCCCCAGACCGAGCTGATCCGGACCGTCATCCGCGATGGTCGGATCGGCCAGGTGAAGCTCATCCGCAGTTCGTTCTGCTACGGCCTGGGGGATGCCTACAACGTCAGATTGGACAAGGCCCTGCGCGGCGGCGGCCTGTACGATGTGGGCTGCTACTGCATCAACTTCAGCCGCATGGTGGCCGGCGAGGAACCGGATGACATCGCCGCCGTCTGGACCCTCGGAGAGAAGACCGGGGTCGACGAGAGCCTGGCCTGCGGACTCCGCTTCCCCTCGGGCATTCTGGCGCACTTCGATGTCTCCGTACGCAGCGCCAACTCGACCTTTGCGGAGATTCAGGGGACCGAGGGCTCGCTGTTCGTGCCGAGCCCTTGGAACCCGCATCCCGAGCGCGCCGACATCGAGCTACGCCGCAAAGGGCAAGCCCCGCTGACCTTAACCACCGTGGCGGGTGGCCGCGCCTTCCCGCTCGAAGCCGACCACCTGGCCGCGGTCGTACAGGACGGCGCCACGCCGCTGATCCCGGCCGCCAACGCCGTCGGCAATGCGGTGGTCCTGGACACGATCTGGCAGCGCATGCATGGGCCGCAGTGAGCCGTCGCGTTGACCTCGCCACAGAACCCTGTTTTTTTCGACCTGTGCAATAAGGAAGTCCGCCTGGAGCGCTGAAGGCGCGCGGCCATACCAGCCCAGGGCAACGCCCTGGGAATAGGATAGTTATGGGTTTGAGCCCTGTAGGGGCGAGCCATCTGCCCTCGGTTCGCGCTGAGGTCGCATAGGCCGCCCCTTCAGGGCTCAATCTGTGGGGTGAACTGGTACCCAGGGCGTTGCCCTGGGCTGGTATAGAGCGCCCCTTTGGGGCTGAATACCTCGGCCCATCCTTATTGCACAGGTCGAAAAAGAAACAGCCCCGTCGGCCGACCGGACATTTCCGGGCGCCGGGTCATTTCAATTGTGGTGACCCATGCCATAGTACCGCAGAAGCCGGGTTTTCGCGGCGACGATTACGGCCCGGACCAGCACAAGCGGAGAGAGCCAGCGGTGAAGTCAGAGCAGCGGGTGAAGATCAGCGGTACGGGCGGTTATCTGCCGGCCCGCCGGGTGACGAATGACGAGTTACCGGCTGAGCTGGAGACGTCCCACGAGTGGATTGTGTCGCACACGGGTATCTGTGCCCGGCACATCATGGCGGCCGACGAGAGTCCGTGCGACATGGCCGAGCAGGCGGCGCGGGCGGCGTTGGAGCGGGCTGGTGTGTCGGCGGCCGATCTGGGCTACATCGTGGTCGCTACCTCGACCCAGGACTACAGCAGTTTTCCCTCGACCGCCTGTCTGCTTCAGGGCCGCCTGGGGGCGACGCAGGCGGGGGCGCTGGATGTCAGCGCGGCCTGCACGGGGTTTGTCTACAGCCTGGAAGTCGCCAGAAGCCTGCTGCTGTGCAGCCGGGAACAGCGTCCCGTCCTGGTGGTGGGCGTCGATGCTATGACCCGCATCGTCGACTGGAAGGACCGCAATACCTGCGTGCTGTTTGGCGATGGCGCTGGCGCCACGGTGTTGGAGCGGACCGAGGAAGTGGGCCGCGGCATCCTGGCCTCGTACCTGCGGGCGGATGGCACCAGCCCCGAGTCGTTGTACTGCGGCGGCGGCCTGCGCACCCCCCCGCCGGTGGCCGAAGCGCGCGTGGCGCACATGAACGGCCGGGTCGTCTTCAACTTTGCGGTCAAGGCGATGGCTGAGGTCGTGCTGCATTTCCTCGAGACCCTGCAACTGACCCCGGAGCAGGTCAGTTTTGTAGTTCCGCATCAGGCCAATATCCGGATTCTGCAGGCTGCTCAGAGGCGTCTGCCGATCGCGCCGGAGAAGTTCTTCATGAACATTGCCGAGGTGGCCAACACCTCGGCCGCGTCGATTCCCCTGGCCTTGGCGGAGCTTGACCGGTCCGGCCGTTTGAAGCCGGGTGACTTGATCATTACGACGGGGTTCGGGGCCGGTTTGACCTACGGTGGCAATGCCCTCTGGTGGTGAGGTCTGGCCAGTTGTCGTTTGCCGAGGATCAGGAGAGGTCTACGATGGATCGGCGGGTAGTGGTAACGGGGATGGGCGCGATCAGCCCCATCGGCAATGACCTGGCGAGCTTCTGGGGCGCCATCCGGTCCGGGGTCTGTGGGGTTGGGCCGATCACGCGCTTTGATCCGGCCGGGATTGAGTGTCGGGTGGCGGCGGAGGTCAAAGGCTTCACCACCGACGGCTGCATTGATCCGAAGGACGCCAAGCGGATGGCGCTCTTCACGCAGTATGCCGTCGTGGCCGCGGTTCAGGCCTGGGGTGATGCGGGGTTTACGGTTGGCGGGGGGCCAGACCTGCTGCGTACGGCCGTGGTTCTGGGTAACGGTATCGGCGGCAACGAGATCGACCAGGATGCCCACCGCCGCATGTTCGAGCGCGGTCCGGGGCGCATCCCGCCGCTGACGATCCCGAAGATCATTACCAACGAGGCTGCCGGGAACATCTCGATGATTCTGGGCGCTAAGGGCCGCGCCCACTCCGTGGTGACGGCCTGCGCCTCGGGCACGGACGCCATCGGTACGGCGCTTGACCTGCTGCGGGCCGGTCGGGCCGATGTCATCGTCAGTGGCGGCACCGAGTGTTGCCTGACCCAGTACAGCATCGGCGGCTTCTGCGCTCTGCGCGCTCTGAGCACCGGCTTCAACGACACCCCGACGCGCGCCAGTCGGCCTTTTGACCGCGGTCGGGATGGCTTTGTCATGGGTGAGGGGGCGGGCGTTCTGATTCTCGAGACCGCGGAGCACGCCGTCCGGAGGGGCGCGCGGGTGTACGCCGAGCTAGCGGGCTACGGCGGCACGGCGGACGCCTTTCACCTGACGGCTCCGGATCCCGAGGGCGAGGGCGCGGCGCGGGCCATGCGCGAAGCCTTGCGTGACGCCGGCATGACCGCGGCGGACGTCGACTACATCAATGCTCACGGCACCTCGACGCCGGTCAACGACCCGATCGAGACCAAGGCCATCAAGGCGGCCTTCGGCGAACACGCCCGGCGGGTGGCGGTGTCCTCGACCAAAGGGATGACCGGCCACTGCATCGGCGCCGCCGGCGGGCTCGAAGCCATCATCTCCATCCTTGCCCTGCGCGATCAGTTCTTGCCGGCCACGATCAACCTTGAAGAGCCGGATCCGGAGTGCGACCTCGACTACGTGCCGAACGTGGGGCGTCAGGCGCGGGTGCGTGCGGCGATGTCGAACTCCCTCGGCTTCGGCGGCCACAATGGCGTGGTGCTGTTCCGGGAGTGGCGCGGCTGAGGAGGGGGCGGGCGAGGATCTGCGTGCCGGGGCGGTGTCTTCCGCCCGCAGGGCGTGGAGGTCGGCGGGCCGCTCCGGCGCAGCCGGGGCTTCCGCCGTCTGCCAGCCGGTACCGGGGAGTTCACGACATGCGCTGGATCATAGGGGCGGCCTTGGGACTGTGGATCGGCGGGCTGGGTTTTGCCGCGGTCGGCCAGGAGACCCCGGCAGAGCGTCTGCCGGCGCGGGTGTTGTACGTATCGCCGAGCGGCCAGGACACTTGGACCGGAGCCCTGCCCGAAGTCAATGCCGGGCACACCGATGGGCCGTTTGCCACCCTTCCTCGCGCTCGCGACGAACTGCGGCGGCTCAAGCAGGCCGGGGCGCTGCCGGACGGCGCGGCGGTGCTGGTGCGGGTCGGCACGTACGAACTCGCCAAGACCTTCGCGCTGACCGCTGCGGATGCGGGCACCGCGACGGCGCCGGTGGTGTACCGCGCCTATCCTGGCGAGCGGGTGGTGCTGACCGGCGCGCGTCAGATCCGCGGTTTTGTGCCACACCAGGGCGCCATCCTCAAGGCCGATGTGGGCGCCCAGGGGTTCAAAGGCATCGTCTTCCGGCAACTCTTCCTCGACGGTCGGCGTCAGGTCCTGGCACGCTACCCTAACTTTGATGCGGCGAACCCGCACGGCGGCGGCTTTGCCTACGTCGATGGGGAACCGCTGAGCATGTACAAGGACCTGCCCGACGAGAACGTCCGCGTCATCCAGTGCAAACCGCGCGATGTCCGCACCTGGGCCCATCCCGAGAAGGGCGAGGTGATCATCTTTCCGCGCTACAACTGGCACAACTGGGCCATGCCGATCGCGTCAGCGGACCCAGCGCAGGGCACCATCACTCTGGCCAAGGACATGGCCTGGGGCCAGTATACCGGCTTCCGTGGCATCCGTCCGCTCGACCGCTTCTACATCCGCAACCTCATGGAAGAGCTCGATGCGCCCGGCGAGTGGTATCTGGACACCGAGACCTGGACGCTGTACTTCCAGCCGCCCGGGCCGCTGGGGCAGGCGACGGTGCGGGCGCCGGTGGTCGAGACCTTGGTGGAGATCGGACCGCAGGCCGACTGGATCACGCTCCGGGGCTTCACCCTCGAGGGCTGTGAAGGCGCCGCCGTGGTGGTGCGTGGCTCGGCGCACGTTCTGATTGCCGGCAATACCCTCCACGACACTGGTGGCAGGCTGGCCTCGACGGCCGCGGTGATGGTGCAGGGCGGGCGAGACTGCGGCGTCGTGGGCAACGACATCTTCGACGTCGGCAACTACGGCATCCGCCTCGAGAGCGACAGTGCCGCCCGCGAGGCGCTCACGCCCAGCGGGCACTATGCCGACAACAACTACCTGCATCACATCGGCGGGCTCAATGGCCATGGCTGTGGCATCTACCTGGCTGGCATCGGGTTGCGGGTTTCGCACAACTTGATCCATGACACCACCCGCTGCGGCATCTTCGGTGGCGGCAACGACTGCGTGGTCGAGTACAATCACATCCGCCATGTCAACCTGGAGACCGAAGACACCGGCGGCTACTACGTCGGGGGCAACTGGCATGTGCGCGGGCACATCATCCGCTACAACTACATCCACGACGTGCTCGGTTACGGCCGCACGGGCGACACTTGGACCAGCCCCCACTTCGCCTGGGGCATCTACCTCGATGACGATCACAGCGGCGCCCACGTCTATGGCAATATCGTGGCCCGCACCACGCTGGGCGGGGCGCACATCCACGCCGGGCGCGACAATCTGCTGGAGAACAACATCTTCATCGACCATACCCGGCAGCAGATGCAGTATTCGGGCCACGATCCCAAGTCCGAGGTCGTGGCCAGCCATCTGGTGGACTTCAAGAAGGCGATGGCAAAGCCGGCCTACCGCGAGAAGTACCCCGAACTGGCCGCCGCCGACCCGAATACACTCTGGCTAATGGCGGGTAACCAGTTCCGCCGCAATATCATCTACTACCGGAGTCCGCAGGCTAAGCTGTACCAGTACTCGCGCAACGACGTGCCGGAGCAGAACACCTCGGACTACAACCTCATCTGGCACGATGGCCTGCCGCTGGATGTCGGCCTGCCTGGAGTGCCGCGCGAGAAGCAATGGGAGGAATGGCAGAAGCGCGGTTTCGACACCCACTCCATGGTTGCGGACCCGCTGTTTGTGGACGCTGCGAAGGACGACTACCGGCTGCGGCCCGAGTCCCCGGCGTTCAAGCTCGGCTTTGAGCCGATCCCGGTGGACAAGATCGGCCCCTACGCCAGCCCGTTGCGGGCCACCTGGCCCATCGTCGAGGCGCCAGGCGTACGCGAGACGCCACTGGTCGAGACCAAGGTGGAAATCCCGAAGCGGCCCGTGCGTCTGCCGCCGCAAACCAAAGCGCCCAAGCTGGCCGCGGCGCCGGTCCTGGACGGCGAGGTCAGGCCCGGCGAGTGGCCTGAGGCCAGTCTGCTGCTTCAGGAGGCCCCCGATGGGGTGGTGCTGAAGACGGCCCCAGGTGTGGTCCGCCTCGGCCATGATGGCACGACGCTGTACGTGGCGGTGACGGTTCCGGTGCAGAGTGCCAGCGGCGTGCGGCTGGGCGAGGCCTGGGGCGAAGCCGACGCGGCGGAGGTCTGCTTCCAGGGCCTTTCCGGCCCGCAGCCTGGCCCCATCTTCATCATTCATGGGTTTGCCAGTGGGAAGCACGAGAGTGTGACCGAGGCTGGGGCGTCGGCAGAGATGGCGCAACGGCTCGGCGCGGCGACACGCTTTGCGGCGAAGCTTGGCGAGAAGCAGTGGACCGGCGAGTGGGCTATCCCCCTGGCTGCCGCCGGACTGGCCTACCGGCCCGGGCTGACGCTCGGACTCAACTTCGGCGTGCGTCGTAGCGCGACCCAGGAGTGGCTGCAGTGGCGCGGTTCCGGGGCGACCTGGCACCTGCAGGACGCCGGTACCGCGCAGTTGGAATGAGGCTGGCGGTAGCGCTTGCTGGCGCGTGCTGGTGCGCCTCCGGAGGGGCGGACTGTCTGAAGTTGAGGAGAGCGCACTATGGGACACTATTCGGGCGTCGCCTTTGTCGCGGTCTTGAGCGCGGCGGCGGGGGCGGTTGCCGAGACTCCTGACACCGTGCTCGAGACCGAGGCCATGGCCCTGCATCTGCGCGCGGCGCCGGCCTTGTACCTCCGCGCCTTGGTACACCGGGCCAGCGGTATCAACCTGCTTTCCGAGGTCGGCCCGACCGCGTTGTTCACGCTGTACCTCGGGCCCGAGGGGGCAGGGGGCCGCGAGGTTTCCAGCTTAGAGGCCCGGCGCAGCGCGGTGCAGGTCGAGTCCCGCGGCGCCGACCAGCAGGTGACCCTGACCTACAGCGAGTTTCCGCTGCCGGGGCTGACCGCGGTAGTCCGCCTCGACCTCCCCGCCCAGGGCCCGCTCACGAGTTGGACCCTGCGGCTGCACTTCGACAGCCCTACGGGGTTGCGCGCGGTGCGTTTTCCGCAACTGGCCGCGGTTCCCACCATCCAGGATGCGGCGGATGACGTGTTGGTCCTGCCCTCGCTGCCCGGCGCTCTGATCCGCCACCCGGCGCAGGCGTGGGGACCGACGCAGGCGGTGTGGCTGAAGTACCCCGGCGACCTCTCGGCCCAGTTCGTGGCCTATCAGGACGAGCGGGCCGGGCTCTACCTCGCCAGCCAGGACACGGCGGCCCGGCCCCGGCGCTTCGGCATCTGGCGCCGCCCCGACGGCTTCCGCCTGGCCCATGAGTTTACCCTCGGCGCCGCCCCGGTCAGCGACTGGGAATCGCCTTATCCTTGCGTCGTGGGCGTTACGCAGGGCAGCTGGTGCGATACGGCCGACCTCTACAAGGCCTGGGCGGTCAAACAGACTTGGTGTCAGCGCCGGCTGCACGAGCGCGCCGACATCCCGGCCTGGTGGAAGGCGGGACCGCTGGTGCATGTCTGCTGCGTCCGCGAGTACGACGCCAAGGGGGTGCAGACGGCCTCTTTCTATCCCAAGCTTACTGGGCATGTCGAGGCCCTGCGCCAGCAGGTCGACGGGGAACTGGTGCTGATGCTGGCTGGCTGGGAGCGGTACCGGCGCTGGTCGGCCGGAGACTACTTTCCGATCTACGACGAGGCCGCGGCGCTGCCCGTGATCGGCGAACTCCGCCGTCGCGGGGTTCGCCCCTTCGTTTTTCTCTCGGGACTGTTCTGGACCTTTGAGAACGAAGGGCTCAACGGCAACCGCCCGCCCGTACCCGCCGCGCTGCTGCCGGCCTTTGTGCGTGATCCCAAGTCCGCCGAGCCGCAGGTGTTCACCCTGGGCGAGTCCACCCCGGACCGGGTTTGGGAGCGGCACTCGTACCAGTTCTGTGTCACGCCAGCGGCGACGCGGACGTTCCTGCGCGAGGTTGTGGACCGTTCTCTGGCCTCGGGCATCGACATCGTGCAGATGGACCAGACCACCAGCGGCGGCGGCGCCGCCTGCGCTTCGCCCGACCATGGGCATCCCGTGGGCGTTGGCGCCTACCAGACTCAGGCCTTCATCGAGCGACTCGCCGAGATGCGGGCCTATGGCAAGGCGAAGTCGCCGGACTTTGTGCTCTTCCACGAGGAGCCGCATGAGGAGCTCATTCCGGTCCTCGATGGTTTCCACGTCCGTGAGTACAAGGAGCGCTGGTGGTACCGCTCCACGCCCGGCGCGGTGGGCATCCCGTTGTTCTCCTACCTGTACCATGAGTATGCCATCGGCTACGGGGGCGACAGTGCCACGCTCAGCCTCAAGCCCGACCCGTGGTGCGTGCGGATGCATGCGGTGAATCTCGTCAGCGGCCGCACGCCGGGGCTCTCGGTGTGGTCCAGTCCGGGCGTCCTGGCCAAGGCCGATCCGGCGCCGCTGGCCATGCTGCGGCAGCACACGCGGCTGCTGCAGCGCGGCGGCGGGCCGTTTCTGATGCTTGGACGCATGTTGCATCCACTGCGTCTCGCGGTTCCGGAGATGACCTACCAGGTGGCGGTCAAGGGCAAAGACGGCTGGCAGCGCGAGCCGTTTTCCGAGCCCGCAGTCCTGACCAGCTCCTGGGAGGCGCCCGACGGTCGCATCGCTCATGTTCTGGTGAACCCGACGCCGGTGCCAAGAGCGCTGGCCGTGGATCTTGGCACTGGCAATCTGCCGTCGTGGGCCGCGGCGGAGGTGCAGCTTTACAGCAGTGCCGCGGGCGAGGAGTTCCGGCCGTTGGCCAGCGGTGCCACGTTGCCTTACCGTCTGAGCCGCGAACTGGCGCCGCTGGAGGTCCTCTGCGTGGTGCTCAAGCGCTGATGCCAAGCGGTAACCACGATGACGTGCAGTCGTCCTGAACGCGGTCGGGCAGGTCGGGTCACGGAGAGGTCACAGGAGCTTCACGATGCGCGAGATTGCCGAGGGAGTGTGGCTCGACAGCCAGGGCTACGCGATCACGGGGGTGCTGCTTGTCGGCACCGAGGCGCTGCTGATCAATGCCGTGCATCCCGGGCTGGTGGAACGCCTGCGGGCCGCGGGCGTGCAGCGGGTGGAGCGAGTGCTGTTCAACAGCCATCGGCGGGAACTGGCGGATGGGCTGCCCGAGGTCCTGGCGGAGTGGTCGCCCGAGGTGGTGGCGCCGCAGGCTGAACGCGAGCTGTTTGAGCACCCTGAGGCGTACTGGTCGGACGAGCGCTCCCGCTGGCGCCTGCTGTGCGGCCATGTGCCTTACCATGTCACCCACGTCAAGGCGGTGGCGGTGGCGCAGGGCGTGGCGGAGGGCGATGTCCTCCGCTGGCATGACTGGGAGATTCGGGTGCTGGCGACGCCGGGCTACACCGACGGCAGCGTGAGCTACCTGGTCCGCCGCGGCGCGGGGCCGGGGTTGGCGTTTACCGGAGATCTGATCTGGGGACCGGGAAAGGTCCGCGACCTCTACAGCCTGCAGCACGAGGTCATCCGTAACGGCCACCGGGTGGGCGACTACCATGGGTTCATGGGCTCGATGTGGACCGTGCTGGAGAGCCTGGAGCGGGTGCTGGCACACGGTCCGGCACGGCTGGCGCCCGCTCACGGGGTGGTGATGGATCAACCGGCCGAGGCGGTGGCCCTGCTGCGGGCACGCTTCCAGACCGCCTACCACAACTACGTCAACATCTCGGCGCTGCGCTGGTACTTCCCGAAGTACTTCGCGGAGCAGAGCACGGACGACGACACGCTGCCGCGGCAGGAGACCTTCGGGATGCCGCCGAATGTGCTCCTTCTTAGCGGCACCACCTGGGCTCTGCGGGCGGACGACGGTCATGCCCTGTTGATCGATCCCTACAGCGAGGCGGCTCTGGCGGCGGCGGAGCAGGCTGTGGCGGCGGGGCAGATCGCCGCTTTCGACGGCATTTGGATCACCCATTTCCACTACGACCACCTGGATGGCGCCGAGAGGGCGCGGCGGCGCTTCGGCATCCCCGTCCTTACCGACCAGACCTTGGCCGAAGTGGTCAGCCACCCGGAGCGCTTCTTCCTGACCTGTCTCTCGCCTCTGGCGGCAGAGGTCGCCTGTCCCACCCAGGATGGCCAAACCTGGCGCTGGCGTAACTATCGGCTCACGGCCTACCACTTCCCCGGACAAACGTATTATCACAGCGGCCTGCACGCGCTGCCGGACTCGGGCCCCAGCCTGTTCTTCGCCGGCGATGCGGTGACGCCCTGCGGCATTGACGACTACTGCGCCTGGAACCGCAATTGGCTGGGCGAGGGGGTCGGCTTCGACCGCTGCCTGAAGCTCTTGCGGGGGCTGAACCCCGACCTCATCTTCAACCAGCATGTCGCGGTCGGCTTCCGCTTCTCGGCCGCGGCCTATGAGTTGATGCTGCGCACGCTGCAGGAGCGCGAAGCCCTGTACTGTGCTCTCTTGCCCTGGGAGCACTCGAATTTCGGCACGGACGAGTATTGGGTCCATACCTACCCCTACGAACAGGCGGTCGCGCCGGGGGAGGTCGCGGCGGTCGCGGTGTGCGTGTTCAATCATGCCGACGGCTATCGTGACATCCGCGTGGAGGCGGTGGCGCCGCCGGGCTGGGAGGCCGAGCCGGCCGCGCTGAACTGCCGGTGCGAACCGAAGCGGGAAGCGTCACTACGCTTTCGCCTGCGGGCGCCAAACGCGGCGGCGGGCCGGGTCATCGTGACCTTCAGCATCACCTACGGCGGAGTGGCGTTGGGATCCCTGCGAGAGTGCGTGCTGCGGGTGGAAGGGCGCCGGGGCGGGTGATGGCGGCCTTGAGGCGCGGTCGGCGACCACGACCACGACCACGATGCCGAGTGACTACGCGACGACGGGGGGCTAATGCAGCGCCGTGGCGCGCCAGGCGTAGTCTGTCCGTGCTCCTTTGGGCGCAGGTCAGTTCCGTAGGTGGTGACTACTCAGGTCCTAGAGTTCAGGGTTCAGCATCTCCAGCGCATTCCCTTGGAGAGACGCCTGGCCTCAGGCGAGCGGTGGAGCCCACCGCATCTCCACCAGACCGCGGTGGAGCCCAC
>CAIZKT010000886.1:0-4039 GCA_903933565.1 uncultured Victivallales bacterium
GTCGTTCGTCTATGGTAACGTGCTGATCAAGCTGCCGGACTCTCCCAACAAGCAAGTCTGCCACTACGGGGGCGACCAAGACAACCCGGCGAAGTACCGCAATGGCACGCTGTACATGTGTCACAACACCATCGTCTCCCGGCGAGCCGGCGCGGTGACCCTGTTCAGGCTTACCGCGGCCTGTGACACGGTTGTCATCCGCAATAACATCTTCTGGTGCAGCTCGAGCGCGGGCTCCATGCTGCTTATGCCATCGCTCGGGACGGCGTCCCTGGGCCTCAACTGGTTCCCGCAGTCGTTCGAGACCATGTTGCGCTTCGTTCGCAGCGAGGAGGGGGTGCGCGCTGAGGCCGAACAGATATTCGGCGTTGAGCCGGGCTTCCTCGATGCGGCTGGCGGCGACTACAGGCTGGCGCCCGGGTCTGTCTGTAGCGGCCGCGCCGTGCCCTTGCCCGATGCCATGCTGCCGCGCTACGCTCTGACGGCTGAGTATGTGCCCCACGGCGGACAGCGCCCTCGGAATGTCGGCGCCGCGGCCGACCTCGGTGCGTTTGGGGTGGCCGCGGCGAAGGGACTGTAAGCTGCCAGCCGTGCGCATACTCTTTCTCTCCACCCTGTTTCCTGATGCCAGTCGGCCGACCTTTGGCATCCACAACGCCAGTCTGGTGCGTCGCCTGGCGGTGCCCTTCCAGGTCTCCGTGGTCGCGCCCCGGCCTCGCCTGTCGGCCTTTCTGCGCCGACCCGGGGCAGGCGTGGCTGAGTCCTGTCCAGAAGACGCCGCCCTGACGCCCGTTTTTCCGACCGTTCCCTACCTGCCCAAAATCGGTAGCGCGGTCAATCATCGCTTGGTCGCCGCCTGGCTGAACTCGACCGTGCGGGGCATCTGCCAGGCGCAGAAGCCGGACCTGCTGCTATCAGCCTGGGCCTATCCCGATGCCTGTGCCGCACTGCGTCTGGCCGAACCCCTGGGACTGCCCTGTGTTGTCATCGTCCAGGGCACGGACATCCATGAGTATCTCCGCTACCCGGTGCGTCGTGGGATCATCCTCAGGCATTTGCGTCACGCTGCTGCCATCGTCACCCGCAGCGAGGACCTGCGCCTCCATCTGCTAGCGGCAGGGCTGCCCGCGACGCACGTGCAAACCCTCTACAACGGGGTGGATACCGACCTGTTCTGCCCGGCTGCGGACCGTGAGTCGGTACGCCGAGAGTTGGGCTTGACGGCGACCGACGCGGCCGTGCTCTTCGTCGGCAACTTCGTTCCCGTGAAGAACCCGCTGCTGGCCGTCCAGGCCGTGGCTGCGCTCAAGGATCAGTCCCCGTCGCGACGCTGGCGGTTGTTCATGATCGGCGCTGGGCCGTTGCGGGCCGAGACCGAGGCCTTGGCTGCCGCGGCGCTGGGTGACGCGGTCTCCTTTGCCGGGGTCTGTTCCCAGGCACAGGTGGCGAGGCATATGCAGGCCGCGGATGTGCTCTGCGTGCCGAGCCGCAATGAGGGGACCCCCAATGTCATCCGCGAGGCTCTTGCCTGTGGTTTGCCCGTCGTTGCCACGCGGGTAGGGGGAATCCCTGAGCTCTTGACGGATCCACGCATCGGCGAGCTGGTCGACCCCAGTCAGCCGGCGGCCATGTCCAGTGCTCTTGCCCGTGCGGTCGCCAGCGGACCGCGGTCCGACGCCTGCCGCCGCCAGGCCCTGGCCTTCTCCTGGGACGAGACGATCAGGCGCTATACCGAGCTGTTTGCGGCGATCATGGCCGGTCGGTCGGTTGGAGGGCGAAGCTCCCGCTGAGCCGCCGCTGCTGTCTGCACTGCCCCGCATGAACATTCTCTACCATTTTCGCACCCAGGGCCGTGGGGCTGAAGGTGTTCACATCGCTGGGATCGCCGGCGCGCTCGAACACCTTGGTCACGTGGTTGACTTCTCCAGCCCCACGGGAACCGATCCGCGGCGGACCTGCGGGGCGGATCCGTTTGCCGGGGTCGACCGGCGGAGTCGGTCCTGGGCCTGGCTGGCACGACACTGTCCGGGCGCGGCGTTCGAACTCCTGGAACTGGGCTACAACGTCGCCGCCTGGCTCCGGAACTCGCGCCTGCTGAAGCGCAAGCGCTACGACTTCATCTATGAGCGCCACGCTTTCTTCCTGTGTGCCACCGCCTGGTTGGCACGCCGTCGGCGGATTCCCCTGGTCATCGAGATCAACGAACTGGTGGGTGACGAACGGGTGCGTCGCCAGCCGACCTTTCGCCGACTGGCAGAGCGCTGTGACCGCTTCAGCCTGCGGCGCGCGACCCTGGTCACCGTGGTCTCGCCGCACCTGCAGCGCCGGGTGATGGCCTTGGGGGTTCCCCTTGAGCGCACGTTGGTATTGCCGAACGCCGTGACCGAAGCGGATTACGCCAGCCCCGCTGAGGGCCGCCAAGTGCGGCAAAGATACGGTCTTGGCGAGGCGCTGCTCATCGGTTTCGTGGGGTGGCTGGTGCCCTGGCACCGGCTGGAAGACCTGATCGAGGCCGTGGCGAGTGCGGCGTCCGTCCGCGACCTCCGGCTGCTGATCGTGGGTAGTGGCCCCTTGCGCGCCGACCTCGAGAACCTGGCCGCCGCACGTGGTATTGGGGATCGTGTCCTCTTCGTCGGCGCCGTCCCCCATGAGTCCGTGCGCGAGCACATTGCTGCCATGGATATTGCCGTTATCCCGCACAGCAATGAGTACCGTTCTCCCATCAAGCTGTTCGAGTACATGGGGCAAGGCAAGGCCGTCCTCGCGCCGCGCACCGAGCCCATAGCCATGGTCGTGCGGCAGGGTGACAACGGCCTGCTCTTTGAGCCTGGCGATATGGCCTCATTCCGAGCCGGTCTGCTCCAACTGGTGTCCGAGCCGGAGACGAGGAAGCGCCTCGGGGGGCAAGCGCGCTCCGATGTTCTCGCTAAGTACACCTGGGACCACAACGCGGCCCGCATCCTAGAGCAACTCGGCCTGGAGCGCTGAAGGACTTGGGGCAAGGCCCAATAGGCGCTAACCTCGACTTCGCCCTAACCCCATGCGCAACGCTCTCACTATCGACGTCGAGGAGCACTTCCAGGTGCATAACCTGGAAGCCGGCGTCCAGCGCTCTTCCTGGGACCGGCAGGAGTCTCGCGTCGAGGCGAATGTGCGGCGGGTCCTTGACCTCCTGGACCGCCACCGTGTCAAGGCCACCTTCTTCGTGCTGGGCTGGGTTGCCGAACGCAGGCCCCGTCTGGTCGGCGAGATCGCGACCAGAGGACACGAAGTGGCCTGTCACGGATACGAACACCGGCTGGTCTATACTCAGACGCGGGAGGAGTTCGCCGAGGACCTGAAGCGCTCTCTGGGAGTCCTGGGCGAGGCGCTGTCGACGGCGCCCGGCCAGGATCATGGTGCCATCTGCGGCTACCGCGCGCCGAGCTTCTCCATCACCCGCGCCGTGCCGTGGGCCCTGGATGTCATCCGTGAGGCCGGTCTCCGCTACGACTCCAGCATCATGCCCGCGACCGGTCACCACCGCTACGGCATAGGTGACGCCCCCCGGTTCGCGCACACGCTCAGCAACGGCTTGGTCGAGTGCCCCGTCGCCACCATACGGCTGGGCGGGCGCAACTGGCCGGCAGCGGGTGGGGGATACTTCAGGCTGTTACCGCTGGCGTTCACCCGCTGGGCGCTGCGGCGCATCAACCGAGATGGACAGCCGGCCGTGGTCTATCTGCATCCGTGGGAATTCGATCCCGAGCAACCGCGCATCCCAGGCCCTTCGGCCTGGCTTCGTTTTCGGCACTATGTGAACCTGGAGCAGACCGCGCCACGGTTGGAGAGACTCATGCAGGAGTTCGCTTTTGCTCCCCTGCGTGAGGTCCTTAGCGGCCTGCTTGCCTGTGGGCAAGAATGACGCCGTGTACGCTGTTTCCTGGAGAGGCGCCTGGCCTTCTGGGAGCGCCGACCGTCGGGTCGGCAGTGGCCGCGAGCCGCGGCCGCTCCATCCCCTGGAGAGGCGCCTGGCCTCAGGCGCGGCGGTGGAGCCCAC
>CAIZKT010000887.1:0-21644 GCA_903933565.1 uncultured Victivallales bacterium
CACCGTTATCAGCCGCGCAGCCGACCCGGGCGACACGGCCCAAATTGGTCGCACCATTCTCACACTGGTCAGTGGGGACGAGACCCGCATCCAGGCGCAGCGATGGGGCTGGTATCGAGTGTTTTCTGCCAGAGCCTCAGGTGAGAGACTAGGTTACGCGGGACCGCTACAGCAGTCCCGTGCCGTGGTGCGTGACCGTTGTGCCGCACGGTGGACCCGAGCGCATGCAACCGGCCCATATTCAGCTTGTGTTCGTTGACGGATTGGGGCTGCCGCCGGAACCCATCAACGAGAGCGTCTACTGCGGATTGCCTGCCTTGGAGCGTTTGTTGTCTCCTGGTTGCTGCGTTCCCTTAGATGCCAGCCTTGGCGTCCTCGGCACGCCGCAGAGCGCGACCGGTCAGACCGCCATCTTCACGGGGAACAACGCCGCCAAACGGCTGGGGCGGCATTGCGAAGGGTTTCCTGGACCGGACCTGCGGGCGCTTATTGAAGCGGGCAGCCTTTTTTCGCGGCTACGTGGGGCCGGTCAACGCTGCGCGTTTGCCAACGCCTATGCCACGCGATCGGGGGACGAACTGCCCCTCATCTTCCGTTCCGTGACGACGGTGATGACGCTCGACGCGCTTGGGGGTACTCGAAACCGCGATGAACTGCTGGCGGGGCAAGCCGTCTACCATGACGTGACGCGTCACACCCTGGCGGCTCTTGGCGTGGACGAGGTGCCGCTCGTGTCGGAGTCTGTCGCAGCCCAGCACCTGCTGTCCATCATGAGATCCGTGGACGTCTGCCTGTTCGAGTACTTCTTGACCGACCACGCTGGCCACCGCGGCTCGGACGCCGAGCGGCGGCGGGTGCTGGAGACGCTTGACGGGTTCCTGGCAGCGTTCATGGGGATCATGAACCCGGTGGCCGAGCTTCTCCTGCTGGTCAGCGATCACGGCAATATCGAGGCGCGCAGCGGGCATCGACACTCGCTGAACCCCGTGCCTTGGTCCGCCTACGGCTGCGGTTCAGTACAAGCACTCCGCGGCATGGCGTCTTTGCTTGATGTGACGCCGAAGATACTGGAGCTAGTCGTCGGCCACTCTTGAAGCCTCGATGCCGCGGGCAAAGTTGGAGCCCTCTGGACGCCACCGCCATCTGTCAACCGCCCGTGCCAGACGCCGGGTGGAACTGGACGCTAGGTATAGTTGAGCGCGCGGCTGATAAATCTGCGTGAGCAAGTGGTGCTGGCGACTCTCCGCACGACTCCCAGATGCACGCGATGGCAGGCCGGTTGTTACCGTTTTGCTTGGTTGTTCTCATCGCGAGGCACCATTCCAACACGTTGTAGAAAAAGTGAACGCCACACTACTGCTAGGGGTTGAGATCGAGAAAAACAACACATATAGTGCTATTCAGTGTCTTGCATATCCTAGGGTCCAGGGTTGGGGCAGGGGGGTATCGCTCCCCTGTGGTTTCTGGTACCTACGATTCGTTGGGTCAGGATTGCGTTCAAGGGTTCTTGGCGCCAGCCGAACGGGGGCGTCAGGCAAGTGGGAGTGTGGTCATGGCAGAGCAACGTGATGCGTTCACTCTGTTCCGTAAACGCGACGGCACTGAGGTGCGTTTCCGGCGGGACAAGATCGAGAGTGCCATCCAGAAGGCGGGTGAAGCGGCGTGCCGCCGAGCCGGTACGGATTTCGAACCTGCCGTTCCGAAGCAGGTGACGGATCGCGTCATCGACCAACTCGACAACCCGCTCTGCGAGTATCACGTTTTTCCAGACAGCCAGGGTCGCCGCATCCCCTGTATCGAAGATGTACAGGACTTGGTCGAGATCACGCTGTCGGAACTCGGCCATGCCGAGGTTGTGGCTGCTTACAAGCGCTACCGGAAGCAGCGCGAGGTGGCGCGCCGTCGCATCCTGGTCCGTGGCCGTGAAGGCGCGCCCAAGAAGCCGGATGTTACCGACCAGAGCCTGTTGCTGGTTGAGTCGGCCTCTTCGAGTATGACGTTGCCCTGGGATCGGGGCCGCATCATCCGGCAACTGCTCGAGAAGACAGATCTATCCGCCGAGATCGCCATCAGTGTTGCCAAGGCGGTTGAGAACCAGCTCATAGCCAGCGACATGAAGCAGGTCAATACGGCACTCATCCGTGAGATGGTGAACAACGAGATGGACGCCCGCGGCTTCCATGAGCAGTTGCGTGATCTGTCGTTGTACCGAGTTCCGCGCGACTTCGTAGAGAGTTTGATGGATACGAAACCTACGGAGAATAGTAATATCGTCAGCAATAACCCGGAGGCGGTCAACCTGGGGCTGGCGGAGATGATTCTCAAGCAGTGGGGGCTGGAGACCATTTTCAGTCCCGAGGTGAAGCGTGCCCACAACACCGGAGCGATCCACCTGCACGACCTCGGCTATCCCCATAGGGTATACTGCTCGTCGCACTCCATCGAATACATCAAGAAGTATGGACTGCGCGGCCTGTCCAACCTGAACACCGAGAGCAATCCGGCCCGGAGCGCGTCGGTGCTGACCGGGCACTTGAACACCTTTCTCGCCTCCATGCAGGCGAACTACGCCGGGGCTTTGGGAATCGCCTACATCAACATCTTCTATGCGCCCTATCTCGAGGGTATGACCGACCGGCAGATTAAGCAGATCGCACAGGAACTTATCTTCAACGGTTCTCAGAATGCGTTCAGTCGGGGCGGACAGACGCTGTTTCTCGACTTCAACATTCACACCGGAGTACCGAAGTACCTGAGTACCGTGCCCGCAATTGGTCCCGGCGGGCGCTACATGCTGCGCCAGGCTGACGGCGTGAAGGTTGAGTTGGATGAACAGCTCCGAGACGACACGGATGGCACTGGCAATAGCCTGATGAACCTCTATCAGCGCGTCCCTGACGGTAAAGACCGACTTGTTCTGCGCGAGCTTTACGACCCTAAGATGGGCGTCTCCTATGATCGCGAGGTCGATCGGGAGCTGGCCGCGCGGGGCGAGTCGATCGTCGTCTACGGCGACTATCTCGCGGAGGCCCGGCGCTTCACTGCCGCGCTGTTACAGGTTTGGGGCGAGGGAGATCGGCTCGGCCGCGTATTCGAGTTTCCTAAGTGCGATTTTCACATCAGCCAGGAGACCTTTGACGACCCAGAGCAGCACCGGATCTTCATGGAAGCCTGCGAACTTGCCAGTCGGAACGGCTCGACGTACTTCATCTTTGATCGCGATGAGGTGACACTCTCGGCCTGCTGCCGTCTGCGCACCACGATCGACGACAACCGGATGCTGCGCCATCCTGAATCCATGCGTTTCTGCGGCTTCCAGAACGTCACCATCAACATCCCGCAGGCGGCATATCGTGCGGCGCGCCACGGGCGCAAGAGCTTTGAGGGGTTGATGGAGGAGGTGGATGCAACCATGGACCTGGCGGTTCAGGCCCATCTTCAGAAACGCGCCAAGATCGCTGTGATGATGAGTGCGCCGGGGCGTCCGCTGTACCAGATCGGCAAGCCCGCCTTGGATGGTCGCCCCTATGTCGATCTCGACAAAGCCACCTACATCATTGGTTTGATCGGCGTCAACGACGCGGTCAAGTTCCTCACTGGTCAGGAACTCCACGAGAGTGTTGCGGCCATGGACCTGGCGCTACGCATCGTGTCACACATGTACTTGCGGGCCAAGAAGCTTACGAAGAAGCACGAGATGAAGTTTACCCTGGAGGAGTCCCCGGCAGAGAGTGCTGCCCGCCGACTTGCCAAGACGGACTTGGTGTACTTCCCGGAGGAGGCGAAGCAGACGGTGAAGGGGGGCGACGAGGACGTGGCCTACTACACGAACTCAGTGCATCTGGCGGCGGATGCGCCGGTGTGCTTGGTGGAGCGCATCGAGAGGCAGGCGATGTTCCACAGCATTATCGAGTCGGGCGCGATCACGCACGCCTTCATCGGTGAGGAACGGCCTTCGGCAGAGGCCATCGCAGAGCTGATGAAGGAGACCTTCTTCCGCACGCAATCCGCCCAAGTCACCGTCTCTCCCGAGTTTACCTACTGCATCAGTTGCGGGCAGCAATCCCGCGGCCTGCTGGAGAAGTGCCCTGCCTGCAATTCCACCCAGGTCATGGGGGAGGCCCGCGTCGTCGGTTACTTCAGCAAGGTCCAGAATTGGAATAAGTCCAAGCGGTATGGTGAACTCGTGGCCAGGCATCGGGGTAACTACGCCATCGAAACCGCCGACGCTCTCGTGGATATGGCAACGCAGCCCGTGTCTTCAGCGGGAGAGTGAACATGACGTCAATGCAGGTAGGATTGGCCCAGGTAGGCGTCGATGCGACCGTGCGTAAGCAGTTCCGAGTAATGGTCTTCGGTAAGACTGGATGCGAGAAATGTAAGGTGCTTAATCGACGCCTTGACCGGCTCTTCGCTGAAGAGTGCTGGCAGGACTTCGAGAAGCAGTACTGCGACGTCGAGACGGAGGAAGGGCTCATCGCCTTCTGTCGGGCTCAGTGCTTGAACCCGAGCCGCATTCCGGCCCTGCTGGTGGCGCGGCGTACGGATGGGGACTGCTATGTACCCGTGCAAAACCTCAGAGCGGATACGGCCGATCCTGTTTGCGGCCGGTCGCACCTGTACCAGTACGTCGGCCTGCAGACGGACTACGGTGAGATTGGCAACGGCCTTATCACCCCTGAGATGATCGAGGCGGTGCTGAACGAGGCGCGTGTGTCCTGACCTCAGGGTGCCCGACCCGGTGGCGGTCGGTGCTGCGTGACCTGGGTGCTGCGACGGGTCCCTGCACGGTCCGGCGCTGATCGGGGAAGAGGACGGACAACGAATGCCGCCAGAGCTCTCGCCCATCTACGCTTCCATGCGTAATCCGTCCTTGGTAGACTTTCCCGGACGCCTGGCGGCGGTGTTCTTCGTGACGGGATGCAACTTCCGCTGCGGCTTCTGTCACAACGCACCCCTACTGGGCTCGGTGAAGGAGGGCTATTCCTGGGATCGTCTCGACGAACTGTGCCAGAAGTTCCGCCGCCAGTGGGTCAAGGCCGTCGTCATCACCGGAGGCGAGCCCTCGCTCGCAGCGAACCTGGTGGAGACTCTGCACTTCTTCCGGGAGCGAGGCTTTGAAGTAAAGCTGGACACAAACGGCTCGCGTCCCAGTGTTCTCGCGCACGCGCTCAGCCTTGTCAGCTTTGTGGCTATGGACGTGAAGTGCAGCCTGCCGCGCTATGGCGAGTTTGTCGGGTTTGCCGACTCCGGGGCCATTCACGACTCCATCCGGTTGCTTCTGGGCTCAACCACGTCCTACGAGTTTCGTACCACCCTTATCGAAGCGATCCACACGGAAGAGGAAGTGTCCGCGATCGGGGAGACGGTCCGCGGTGCCATGTGCTTCGCGGTGCAGCCTTTCATCCCGCGGCAAGACTTGCCCGAGCCAGAGTTGCGGGTAACGCCGCGCACTCGGCCCCAGTTCATACGGCGGGCTGCGGACATACTGCGTCCGTATGTGCGCCGCGTGGAGGTCCGTGGCGGCTGAGCCCTAGACTAGACGCACTCCCGTGTGCGTCGGGTGAGAGTCGGCGAGCTAGCTATCTGACCTGGGTCACATCGCGGCTGGCACCAGTGGCTGCCGAGGTGGTGAGTAGTGCATAGGCTCGCAGCGCCTCAGACACCTGGCGCTCACGCTTCGGTCGCCAGGCCTCCTGGCCCAGTGCCTTCATGGCTCGGCGACGAGCCGACAACTCGCGTGCGGTCAAGCGGATGTTAATGGCGCGCTTCGGGATGTCGATGTCGATGATGTCCCCGTCTTGCAGCAAACCGATCACCCCGCCTTCGGCCGCTTCCGGCGACACATGGCCGATACAGAGGCCCGATGTGCCACCGCTGAAGCGCCCGTCGGTGACCAAGGCACAGACTTTGTCGAGATGCTTCGTCTTGAGGTAGCTGGTCGGGTACAACATCTCCTGCATCCCTGGCCCGCCCTTCGGTCCTTCGTAGCGGATCACCACGACGTCGCCCGCCTGGATGTGGTTCCCCAGGACGGCGTCGACCGCCTGTTCCTGCGAGTCGTAGAGACGTGCTTTGCCGGAGAAGGTCAGGATGCTCTTGTCGACCCCGGCAGTCTTAACGATGCAGCCATCCTTGGCCAGGTTGCCGTACAACACGCACAGCCCACCATCCTTGCTGTACGGGTGCTCCAAGTCGCGTATGCAGCCGCCGACACCATCAAGGTCGGGTGCTGCATAGGTCTCCGCCTGGGCGAAGCCGCGGTTGCAGATGCGCCCGCCTGGCGCTGCCAGGGCACGCGCCAGGGCTGTCGCTGTGGCGGTGGGACGACGGATGTTCTCCTCGGCAAGCTGCTCGCCCATGGTGCGGCCCGAGATGGTCAGGGCATCTCGGTGGACCGCCCCGCCACGGTCCAGTTCGCCCATGATGGCCGGAATGCCACCCGCGTGACTGACGTCTTCCATGTGGTAGTGGGAACTTGGCGCGACCTTGCAGATGCAGGGAACGGAACGGCTGATGCGGTCGATGTCAGCCATGGCAAACTCCACGCCGGCAGAACGTGCGATGGCCAGGATGTGGAGCACCGTGTTGGTAGAGCCCCCCATGGCGACGTCCAGCGCCATCGCGTTTTCAAAGGCCGCTTTGGTTGCGATGGCACGCGGCAGCACGGAGCGGTCGCCGTCCAGATAGTGGCGGCGACACATCTCGACGATCCTCCCGGCCGCTTTCTCGAACAGACTCCGCCGCAAGACGTGGCTGGCCAGGAGGGTGCCGTTGCCGGGATAGGCCATGCCCAAACCCTCGGTCAGGCAATTCATGCTGTTGGCCGTGAACATGCCCGAGCAGGAGCCACAGGTGGGGCAGGCTCGCATCTCGATCTCCGCCAGGTCCTTGTCAGAGACGCTAGGGTCTGCCCCCTGGACCATGACGTCGATCAGATCCAGTGTCACCTCGCCCTTACTGGTCACGGCGCGGCCCGCCTCCATCGGCCCGCCGGCAATAAAGATCGTCGGCAGGTTTAGCCGCATAGCCGCCATCAGCATTCCAGGCGTGATCTTATCACAGCTCGAAATGCAGATCAGCGCGTCCGCCACATGCGCATTGACCATGTACTCCACGCTGTCGGCAATCAGGTCTCGACTGGGCAGCGAGTAGAGCATTCCGTCGTGTCCCATGGCGATCCCATCATCGATGGCGATGGTGTCGAACTCGAGCCCCACGCCGCCCGCCGCATCAATGAACTCCTTCACCATCTGGCCGTACCCGTGCAAGTGTACATGGCCGGGAACGAACTGCGTGAACGAGTTCGCGATGGCGATGATAGGCTTGCCAAAATCCTCCTGCCGCAAGCCATTGGCGCGCCATAGCGAACGCGCTCCCGCCATCTTGCGACCTTCGGTCGTACGCGAACTGCGGTACTTGCCTGGCATGTCGTGCCCCCTTCTTCAGCGGCTTCAATCCCACCGTCCTGCAGACGTCAGCGGTTGCCGATAGGTCGAGGCGCGAGTGCTGTTCGTGCCAACCCCGAAACTGCAATTTAGGCTTGACACGCAGCCCTGTCAATCCAGTCCGGAGGTGGGGGGCAACTACCCCGGGTTCGCCGCCGACTCGATCCGATGGGTCTGACCTGATCCTGGATCCCTGGATGTCCCGTACCACATCCGCACCCCAGGTCACGCACGAGAAGGGCTCCTAAGTCCCACCCCGCGGGTCGAAAGCCGACCCAGCGAACCTGGGCGGCCCTGTCCTGGGGGTCTCCCGCGGTGCGTCGCTGATCTTGAGATAACACTGACGAACTGACGAGGATGCGGCTTGCAGGCCGCCTGAGTCGAGATACAGTACGGTCACTCGCGGCAGTTTTCAGGCTGCCGGTTTGGATACTGAGTCGACCTTGGTTGATTCACCCACCCGGAGAGGTGGCTGAGTGGTCGAAAGCAACGGTTTGCTAAACCGTCGTACAGGGAAACCTGTACCGGGGGTTCGAATCCCCCCCTCTCCGCCAAAGCTAAACGCGCCAGCGTTGCCATAGTCTGCAGACGGTTGCGGTTGCACGCAGGGGGAACAAGCACAGTCCAGGCACGGCCTGCTGATTTGTGCTCCTTGTCCCGAGGTCTCGCCGATACGGCCCGCAGGTCTGGTTCTCTGTCCGGAGCACTCCCTCACCTGCGCCATCCCCCTTGTTCGTCGGTGTCGTCCCCGGCTTGTACCCCTTGATACGGAATGCCTGAGGGAATGCGGTCGGAGGGCGGAGAGAACGCAACGGGGAACAGGTCCAGAGAC
This sequence comes from uncultured Victivallales bacterium, assembly GCA_903933565.1. GTDB lineage: Bacteria > Verrucomicrobiota > Lentisphaeria > Oligosphaerales > JAFGRS01 > CAILUI01. Next base: position 8,281 of record CAIZKT010000887.1, read on the forward strand.
CTGGGTTCACCAGCGCTGTGCCGCGCTGCCGGTCGTGCTGGGGTCTCATGGTGGTCCCGTAGGCGCCGACAGGAGGTCGTCGAGGGAGAGATCGAGGGCACGGAGATATGCGGCCTGAACGTTGCGCAGGGGCTGTGCCAGGCGGTAGCGCTCGCCGATGCGCACGATCTGGAGCCCGGCGAACTTGGTGGTCATCATGAAGGTGGTGGGCCGGAGGGTCTCCTTGCGGTCCCAGCCGGGGAGTGCGGCGCCGGTCTGCTCGACGTGCTGGCGCAGACAGTGCTCGATCAGGTTCCAGGCCAGAAGCGAGATCAGCAGGATGGCTCCGAGCGCTTCAATGCGTTCAGGCTTCTTGAGGAACAGGTCGTTGACGATCAGGGGGTCCTTGAGGAACGAGAAGTTCCGCTCGATGGCGTGCTGGTCCTTGTAGGCGCGCAGCAGGTCTGGGCCGGTGCGTGCGTGGGATCCCTGCTCCGGGACGTTGCTGAGGAGCACGAAGCATCCGGCCTCCTGGCGCAGCGGTGCCACCCGCAGAGGGTCAGGCTCGGGGCGGACTTGGATGGTGTAGCGCACTGAGCTTACGGGCCGGGGCCGGTCGCGGGGCGGTCGGCCCGGCGGGTGGCGAAGTTTCTCGACGATGGCCGTGTTGAGCCGGTGGAACTGGCCGCCCTGGGACTGCAGGCGCTGCGCTTCGGCCTCGGCGTCGGCGCGGCAGAAGAACTCGCGACGTGACTGGCGCCGACACAGGACGGTCAGAGCGTCGGCCTCCTGTGCGATCTGCCGGTCGATGCGTTTGAGTCGGCGCTTGTCGTGGGCGGAGGAGTGAACCACGACCGCGCGCTAGGTCTTGCCGTACAGCGCCACCTGCTTCTCGGCCACGCGGTACTGCGCCGCCGGCCGGTGCACGCTTGCCGGAGTCTCGGCCAGTTCTCCGACGTGTTCCCAGCCAGCCGCGGCGACGGCTTCGGTCACGACGAGGTCGGCCTCCTGGTAGCTGAAGGGCAGGCGGGTCACGAACAGGTTGTCGGCGACCTGCCTGAGGTTCTCTTCAGTCACCAGAGCGGAGTCGGCGACGCAGACCCCGTCGCCTGAGCCCAGGCCGAACCTGGCCAGGTCCCTGGAGATGCGCGTCAGCAGCGCGTTGTTCAGAGCCTTGTCCGAGGCATTGCCGTCGTGGCAGCTGCCCAGCAGGGGCACGTTATGCCCGGCGCACAGCACGTCCAGGAGGAACTGCTTGAGGTCCGGCCGGTGGTCTTTGCTGTAGCCGTGGGTAATGACCAGCCCGTCGCGGCCGGGGCCGGCGCCGGCGTAGTCTCCCCAGACATTCACCGACGTGCTGTCCCAGCGCACGGTGCGCAAGTCCGGCGGGAAGCGTCGAGCCGCCTGGTAGGCCACCTCTGAGAACACCTTGCCCGCCCCCGCCTCGTAGATCGCGTCCATGGCCCGCGCGACGGTCGTATCGTTGAAGGCCGAGGCCGGCACCTCGGCGCCCAGCAGCAGCCAGGCTGTCCTGCTGCTCGAAGAACTCCTGCAGCCGATACCGTGGACTGTGCCCCGACAGCGTGTCCAGAACCATGCCCTGCACGACCGTGCCCACGCCGACCTCCATGCCCGTGGGCACGACGCGGTCCACCGCCTGGACCAGGCCGATGCGCCGGCAGAACGCCGCCGCCACCAGCAGGTGGTTCACCCCGATGATCCGCATCTGGCTCAGGAGCGCCTCGATGTCGTGCATGCCGGCCTCCCCGGGACGGGGCTTGACGTCCCGTTGCATCTGACCTATAATACAACATGGACAAAAAGCAACAGCACGTCGAAGCCAGAATCGCGGAACTGAAGGCAGAACTCACCGCGCTGGGCAGGATGCGGCCGGGCTCTCTCTCCAAGCAGGCCCGGACACGCGGCGGCGGCTACTTCCAGGTCAGCTACAGCCGCGCCGGAAGGCTCCACTGCGACTACGTGCGGCCCGACTACGAGCCGGTGGTCCGCGCCGAGATCCAGACCTACAGGAGGTACAGGGAACTGACCCGCCTATGGGTGGACCTGGAGCTAGAGCTCTCCATGCACAGGCAACGGCTTGCGGCCGGCGAGCAGGGTGACCCCTGACGCAGGCCGTTGCGGATATTCACCCACAATGGCTCCGCCGAGGTGGGGAATGTGCGTCGCAGGGCCGCCCTCCAGGCGATCCGGCGCGTCCCGGCCGGATCGGAATAGGAACCGCGTCGGCAAGTCTCATTCCGGTATGCCAGGCCGCGGCCCTGAACCCTGAACCCTGAACCCTGAACCCTGAACCCCAGGACCTGAGTAGTCACCACCTACGGAGCTGACATGCGCCCCTTGCCCAAGTAGAGGCTGGAAAAATCGGGTTCCGCCGCTATTGGTACTAGGTTTGCGAGTTCTCGGCGGGCGACCTGTCGATGTCGGTGGGTTGCCGGAGCCGGGGGTACCCGCTGCGGCGGGCGAACGCGGAGCAGCAGGCCTGACCATGAACGAGATCGAGACACATCTACAAGAGGCTTTGGTCCAGGCGCAGCAGGCGCTAGCGGTGGTCACCTCGAGCGCCGAGATCGAGGAGTGCCACATCCGCTTTCTGGGCCGCAAGGGCGAAATCACCGCTTTGCTCAAGAGCATGGGAGCGGTGCCGGCCGAGGAACGGCCGCAGGTCGGCCGCACGGCCAACCGCGTGAAGCAGGAGATTGAAGCCGCCTTCGAGGCGGCGCGGGCGGCACTGGGCCGCCAGGAGACCGTGGTGCAGGCCGTCGATGTGACTCTGCCCGGCCGCCGGCGCCACAGCGGCTTCCTGCATCCAGTGGCCCGGGTGATGGATGACGCCGTGGCCATTTTCAGACGCATGGGGTTCGTGGTCGCCGATGGGCCGGACCTCGAGACGGTCCACCATAATTTCGATGCGCTGAATACGCCCCCGGAGCATCCGTCGCGCGATGTCAAGGATACCTTCTATCTGGCCGATGGCCGCTGCCTGCGCACGCAGACCAGCCCGGTGCAGATTCGGGTCATGGAGCGGCAGCCGCCGCCGGTGCGAATCATCTGTCCGGGGCGTTGTTACCGGCGCGACACTCCGGATGCGACGCACAGCATGAACTTCCACCAGATCGAGGGGCTCTACGTCGACCGCCAGGTCTCGTTGGCTGACCTCAAGGGCGTGCTGGCGGAATTCGCCCGCGAGATCATGGGGCCAGACGTGAAAATACGATTCCGCCCGCACTTCTTCCCCTTCACCGAACCCAGCATCGAGTACGACTTCTCCTGCATCATGTGCGGTGGCAAGGGTTGCGGGGTCTGCAAGCATTCGGGCTGGCTGGAGATCAGCGGGGCGGGGATGGTCGATCCGGCCGTCTTCACCGCAGTGGGCTACGACCCCGAGGCCTGGACCGGCTATGCCTTCGGTATGGGCATCGAGCGCATTGCCATGATTCGGCACGCGATCAACGACATCCGGCTGCTCTATGAGAACGACGTGCGCTTCCTGGCCCAATTCTGAGGATAGGCTGGAGGCGGAGGGTTCAGGGTGGCAGCGTTCGGTCAAGACTACGTGAAGCATGCTCCCGACAAGCGGGGCGTAGATGGCTGGCTGGCGCTGAACCGTGGCCCGCAATCTCTGGATGATCCAACCCTCTACCCCTGAACCCTAAACCCTACGTGGTTGCCTGAAGGGAACCCTTCCGATGAAGACCTCTTTTCGCTGGCTGTGCAACTACATCGACATCCCCTGGGAGGCCGACGAGCTGGCCGAGCGCTTGACCCTGGCCGGCCTTGAGGTCGAGGGCATCGAACGGCTGGGCGCGCTGCCGCCTTCGGTGGTGGTGGGGGAAATCCTCAAGCGCGAACCGCACCCCAACGCCGACCGCCTCAGCGTCTGCACCGTGGGCACCGGGGCGGCGGCGTCGCTGCAGGTGGTCTGCGGGGCGCCGAATTGCGACGCCGGGCAGAAGATCGCCTGTGCTTTGATCGGCACGGAACTGCGCGGCATCACCATCCGCAAGGCGAAGATTCGCGGGGTGGAGTCCTTCGGTATGATCTGTGCTGAGGATGAACTGGGGCTGAGCAACGACCACTCCGGCATTGTCGTGCTGCCGGCCACGGCGCCCTTGGGCGTGCCCGTCTCGGCGGTGCTCGGGACCGACACCGTGATCGACTGGGAAGTCACGCCGAACCGCTGCGATTGGAACTCTCACATCGGGATCGCTCGCGAGATCGCGGCGGTCAGCGGCACCCTGGAGCGCTTTCGCTTGCCGGAGACCGCCTGGCGCGAAGCCGCCGGAGTACGCCTGAGCGAGCTGACCTCGGTGGAGGTACACGCCCCGGATCTCTGCCCGCGTTACCTCGCTCGCATCGTCCGCGGCGTGCGCATCGGGCAGAGCCCCGAGTGGCTGCAGAAGGCGCTCAAGGCCGTCGGCATCCGCCCCATCAACAACGTGGTGGACATCACCAACTACGTCATGATGGAGTGCGGCCAGCCGCTGCATGCCTTCGACTACGACCTGCTTGACGGTCGCCGCATCGTCGTGCGCCGGGCCCGGGCCGAGGACCGCATGGTCACCCTCGATGGGTGCGAGCGGACCCTGACGCCCGAGACCCTTCTCATCTGCGATGGCGCCCGGCCCGTGGCGCTGGCCGGCATTATGGGTGGCGCTAACAGCATCATCCGCGACCAGACCACCACCGTCCTGCTCGAAAGCGCCTGTTTCGACCCGGCCTGTATCCGTGCCACCAGTCGTCGCGTCGGCCTCAGCAGCGAGTCCAGCTACCGCTTCGAGCGCGGCATCGACATCGAGATGACCGAGTGGGCCAGCCGTCGCGCCGCGGCACTCATCTCCGAACTGGCCGGGGGCGAGGTCGTGCCCGAGAGTATCGATCTTTACGCCCGGCCCTACCAGCCCCACGAGGTCACGGCACGTTTCCAGCGCCTCAACGCCCTCATCGGGGTGTCGATTCCAGCGGAAGCGGTCTGCGGCTTCCTGGTGAACCTGGGCTTGGAGGTCACGAGTCAGACCGCGGAGACGATCACCGTGCGCATCCCGGCCTGGCGGCGCACGGACCTGCTGCGCGAAGCCGATCTGATCGAGGAGGTAGCCCGGCTCTACGGTCTGAACAACATCGCGGGGAGCCCGGTCGCTGCCCTGGTCGGGGGCACGCGCGCCGACGACTGCTACTACCCCATCGAGGCGGCGCGGGCCCAGCTCCGGGCTCTGGGGCTGGACGAAACCATGACCTACAGCTTCGTCCACCCCCATGCCGCGGTTCGCTGCAGCGGGGTGATGGAGTGCCAGCTTGTGCGGCCGCTCAATCCGATCAGCGCTGAACTCGGCGCCATGCGACCGACGCTGATACCGGGAGTGCTTGCCACGGCCGCCCACAACATTGCCCGCGGCCGTGATGATCTGGCCTTCTTCGAGCTGGGCCGAGTTCTGGTACACGATCCGGACCTTCCCGAGGAGCGGCTCCAGATTGCCATCATCATGACCGGCCGGGCTCAGCCTGAACGCTTCGGCGAGGAGAAGAAGCGCGAGCTGGACCTCTTCGACCTGAAGGGCGTGCTCGAGGGCTGGTTCGCGGCGCGCCGCCTGTCTCCCAGCGCCGCCGCCGCGGCGCACCCGGCCTTCCGGGATGGCGCTTGCGGCAGCCTGTTGCTGGGGGGCGAAGCCGTGGCCGTTTTCGGCCAGGTGTGCGAAGACCTCACCAAGGACATGCGGCTAAAGTCGCCGCTGTTCATGGCGCTGATCGAGTTCGACCGCGTCCGTGCCCACGCCCCGTCGTCCATGACCTACCGGCCCCTGCCGCAGTTCCCCGCCGTGGCTCGCGACATCAGCTTCGTGGTTGGCAGCGAGGTCACGCACCGGCAGGTCGTCGAGGCCATCGCCGCGCTGCGACTGCCGCTGGTGGAGGCCATCGAGCTGTTCGATATCTACCAGGACGAGAAGGCCCTGGGGAAGGGTCGCATCAGCATGGCCTACACGGTGACCTATCGCGACCCGCAACAGACGCTGACGGACAAGGACGTCAACGCCCTGCACGAGCAGGTCCGCACGCACCTGGCCGCCGCTCTTGAGGTCGAATTGCGCTGACGTCCCCGGCGCCGGCGCAACCACAGTAGGCCCTTGCAAAACCCCGCGACTGGCCCTGGAGCCCGCGATGCCCAGCCCGTTCCGGGCGGGTTCGCGGTACCCGCCGTCTGCAAGACCCCCAGGTACGGCGCTCTGGCCGTAGCGGCTTAGCCGCGCAACTCGGCGCGCAGGGTGACCCCGAGGAAGAGCGCGCCATCGCGGGTGGTCGCTTCCTGGCGGACCAGGGAGAAGGCCGGTTGGGCGAAGGGGATACGATTGGCCTCCGCCTCACGCCGCAGGATAGCCGTCAGCGCCTCGGTACAGCGTTTCAGGGCGTCGCCCAGGTCCGCGGCACGGCTCGAGCCACCCCGCCAACTGCAGACGAAGACGCCATCGTCGCGGACCCTTACCACGGCGATCTCGCGCAGCATCACGTCGCCGGCAATCGCCCCCACCGCGTTGGCCACCGGTGAGAGCTCACCGAGGATGATCTTCGTGCCCAGATGCCGCTCCAACCCCGGGAAGAGGACCCCGACCGGGGCGCCGACGCCGATCAGCGGCACCTGCAGCTTCGCGCCGATGAACGCATCGCCCTGCGGCTCATGGTCTGCCATGCGTGCCGTGAGCCAGCGGCGCAACTCACCGCCCGCGGGCCAGGGACTGTGCGGCGGCAGGGCCACCTGCAATACCGTGTCAATCACCAGGCGCCGGAACTCGTGCAGGATACGCTCGACGATCTCCTCGCGGGTGGTGTCAAGAAGCACGCACCAGTGCTCGATGACGCGGGCGGAGAGGGTGCCATCGAAGGCGTCGAACTGGCCTTGGATATGCAGGATATCGGTCAGCGTCAGCCCATAGCGGCGCAGCAGGCCGCGGCTCTCCAGGGCGTGCCAGGGCAGGTAGTCGGGCGAGGGCCGATTGAGGCGATGGGCCAGCGTACCCAGCAGCACCGGGCCAGCAGCGATCTGCGTCAGGATGCGGTCGGCAGCCGGATCTGCCCCCGGGGCGAGTGCCACGATGTCGGTGGCGTGGCGCTGGCGCGAGACCACGTCGCGCAAGAGCTCGGCAAGCTGAGTGGCAAAGCGCGGCTGTGACTCGGCCAGCCGACACACCGGGATGATGCGGCGGGGGCCAATGCGTACGGCGGGCCATTCGGAGAGATCGATCTCGCTGTCGCCGCCGAGACCGATAGTCTGCACGTCCATGGCCCGGACGCTGGTCTGGAACTCCCCGATCCGGGCCCCCGTGTCGCTGAGCTCGGGGAAGCCTTTGCGCAGCACGGCCACATCAAGCGTCGTGCCGCCCATGTCCACCACGACCGCATCCAGCGCCCCGAAGATGCGGGCCGCGCCCACGACGCTGGCCGCGGGGCCGCTGAGGACCGTCTCCACCGGCACCTGCCGGGCCACGTCGGCCAAAAGCTGGCTGCCGTCACCCTTCACCACCATGATGCGGACATCGCGCAAGCCATACTCGGCCAGGGCTCCGGTCACCGCGTCAATCAAGGCTTCGATCAGCGGCACCAGCTTGGCGTTCATGCCGGCCGTGTTGGCGCGCTCGAGGAAGTTCAACTCGCTGGTCAGCTCATGGCCGCACACCGCGTGCAGGCCGGTCGCTTCGAAGGCGAGACGGGCGACCTGCTGTTCGTGGATCGGGTTGATCACGCTGCCGAAGGCGCTGACCGCAATCGCCTCGCAGCCGGCAGCCTTGGCCTCGCGGGCACAGTCGCGCACCTGCTGCTCGTCGATGGGCTGCGACTCGTTACCGTCAATCGTCATCACCCCGCGCAGATGGCGCACGAAGCGAAAGGGCAGTTCCTCGGTATCCACCGCGAAGCCGCTCAACAGCAGCAACGCCACCGGACGGCCCTTGCTCTCGACGAAGGCGTTGGTGGCCAGGGTCGTGCTCAGGCCAACCCGGGTGACCCGGCGCAGGGGCTCTGCTGGCAACTTGGCCAGGGCCCCGAGGATGCCCTCGATCAGGTTCTCATGCACCGTGGGCGCCTTGGCCAGCGCCAGAACCTGGCCGGCGCCGAAATCGTAAATCACAGCGTCCGTGTACGTGCCGCCCGTATCGATGCCCAGGCCGATGCCCGTGCGGGCGGGAGCCTCGCCCGGCCCCGCCGCCGCGAAGCGAGCCAAGACCTCCTCGATATGCCCATCCACGCCCGCCGTGAAGCCGAACACCGCCTCGCCCGGCGCCGACGCCGTCTTGTGGCCGGGCGGCACCAGCAGCAGCCGCGGGTCACTCCAGTCGCCGTTGAGCATGGCGAAGAGCAGCGTCTCGTCACCCGCGATGACCTCATGGTCCCAACCCAGCTCGCTGGCCAGAGCCCGCGACGCCGCCTCGGCGGGCCCGCCCTCGCTCTCGCCCTCGAAGTGGATGTAGCCAGAGCGCCGGTAGTTACGTTTCCAGGAGTCGCGGAATTCGGCAATGAAACGCGCATTGTCCGCGCCGTAGCGCTGGGCCAGCTCATCGTAGGTCGGGCCGTAGAGCGAATCGTTGCGCGCCGTGTGGTAGCGCTCCGTCACCCGCTTGGCGTGATTGCTGTCGTACCAACCCTGACTCAGATAGCGCGTTCCGGGGTGTCGGCTGAACTGCTCCATGTGCCGATTGTGCGAGCCCAGCAACGCCCCGATGCAGTCCTGTACCCGCGGCAGCACCAACGGCACCCCACGCGCCTGCAAGGCGATGGTGCCACGGCCGCACAGTCCGTAGGCCAAGGCGATGCCGCGCAGCCCCTCTTCGGCATCGAGTTCGTCAATCTGCGCCTGCAACAACTCCCGCAACCGATGCGGATCGTTGTGCAACTGCCCGGGCAGAATGCGCACGATCAGCTCGCGGCACTGTACCCGCGACCGCAGCCGCTCGATATTCCATTCCAGAACGCCACAGGCGATGACAGCGATGCGATCTTTGGCCATACCTTTTCCTTGCTCGTGTTGCGCAGCCGCATAACATACCCCCCAACGCGCGCCGTGCCCCGAGGAACCGTAAGTCCCAGCGGGCGACGGGAAACTGGCTGTTCTCGGCCGAGGGTATGGACGCATGCGCATTTTCGGCCCGTACGGTGCGGGCGGCGCAGGGCTCCCACACTCGTACTCGGCACCTGGAGGACAGCAAGCCGCTTATGGAAGACGACGCCAGGCAGACCGCCTACTTCCGCTTCGGGGTGATCAGCCCACTGCTAGCGCCCGAAGCAGACCACACGCTCGCCGAGGCTCTTTCCGAGCCGTCGGCGCGAACCTGGACACTTCCCGGCGGGCAACCGCGCCGCACTGCGTCCGGGACCCTCGAGGAGTGGCTCTACCGCTACCGCCGCGGCGCGCTTCGCCGAGCATCCCGAGGTCCGTTGCGGCGCCGTCTACGAGCATCTGCGCCACAACGGCCTGATCGAAGCCGGCCGACCGAGCCACAGCACGTTCTACCGCTGGGCTGCCGTCGTGCGCCGCGAACGCCAGAGCCCCGCCGAGGGCGCCGCGCGGGAGCGCCGGGCTTTCGAAGCGGGCTGGTCCAGCGCGCTGTGGCAGGCCGATATCATGTATGGGCCGCTGATCGCCTGCCGGGGCCGGGACGGCCGGCGGCGGCAGGCACAGAGCTATCTGGTGGCGGTGCTCGACGACCCCTCCAGGCTGCTGTGCGAGGGACGCTTCTTCCTGACCCAGAGCCTGGAGGTGTGGCTGGAGGTGCTGCGCGCGGCCTGCCCATTACCCATAAGTCGTGTCTAACAATATCACACATCACTGAGTGAGAACCCCTGACACAATAGCATCAATGCCGCATAGCCTCGCCACATCAGTTCGTGTCCGGGTGGCGGGTCCCGCGTGCGGTCGAGATAGCCGCCCAAGCGTGCCACCAACCGCACGGCAATACCGAGGGTGGTCGGCGGTTTCAAGCCGTTTTTTTTGCATGACGGCGCAGGACCTCGATCTCGATGTCGGAGAAGAGCACATCGGCAGGCAGTTCGGGTGCCTCCCTGCCCAGCAGCGTCATGAGCATGATGCGCCACGCGACCACCAGGTTGATGGCGATGGCCCGCCGGATACGGTCGGCCGTCTTATGCCCCACTTCCTCGATGCGGCAGCCGGACTTCAGGACGCGGTGCCAGTCCTCGATGCGCCAGCGCAGGCAGTACCAGCGCACGCACTGCATGGCTGTTTCGACATCGCGGACGTGGATCGTTGTCAGCAGGAACCACTCCAGGGGCTTGACGCCGGGAGGAGCGTTTTCTTCCACGATGTGAATGATCGACACTTCAACGGGAGCTTTCCCCTCCTGGCCGGGGTAGTCGGGGGCCTGGAGTTTGACGCGGGCATAGCGCAAAGCCACGTTTGCCACCCGTGTCGCTCGGGCCGGTCGTGCGTGTTGCTTGCTGCGTTTTGGCCTGGCACTCTGGCGAGGGATCCGGATCGAGTATCGATGCTGCACCCCTTTGTTTCTGACGGCATCGAAAAGCTTGACTCCCTCGGCGGTCTGGCGATCATGCATGGCCCTGACGAGGAGGTCTATCTGCGGGTCTTTGCGCCATTGGTCGAACAGTTCGAAGAAGTCTGCTTCGCGGTCCATCACCGAGACAATGCGCGTGCCGGGGGTCTGCTGGGCGATGTCATTGAGGTCTCGTATCCCCTCGATCCACGAGAAGGTCTTCTTCTGTTCGATGGGGATCTGGCAGCTTGGCGCGCTCTTCAGTTTGCCGTTCTTGTCCTTCACTTCGAGCCGCTTCGGTTGGGGCTCTGGACAGTCTGCCCGGAGCACTCCCAATGGCAGTCCTGTGGTCGTCACAGCCAGTGTCGAGTGCAGATGCAGGCCCTTGCTCTTCGCCCCGGTCTGATTCTTGCCGATGGTGTGCAGTCCTTCGCACTGATCCAGGTTCGTGTAGTTCAGATCGGTGCCATCCTGAATGCACAGCACCGTCTGCTGCGCTTTCATTCGCTGGAGCGTCCGTTCCCGGTGCGGCTGCAAGATGCCGGACATGGTCACGGGCGAGTCGGCCGGCTTGTCGATGAAGCGGTAATACGCTTTCGTTGCAGGCCAGTTGCCTTTGGCTATCTCCGTCCAGGCCTTGCTGGGGTTCTCCGCCTTGGCTCCGGCGATCTCGACCAATCGACGAGCCAGCCGGCTGTCACCCAGTTCAGCGGCGCCGAACTCCTGCTCGGCCCACCGTTCGCCGTCCAAACCGTCGGCCAGTCCGAGGGGTCCCAGGCCGCTGCCAAGCGGCAGTCCAAGCCTTTGGCGGAAGTCCGCCGCAAGCGGATACACATAGATATCTTTCACGCTCTTGGCGGCCTTCATCTCGCGGTCCTGACGTCCGCGTCCCTGCGTCTGTCCGACCCGCACCCAGTTGGCTGCACGGAAGCACGTCCCCAGGAAGCTGGACGTATCCACGAAGGTCTCGAGCAACAGCGGCGGGTAGCCGTACCGGTGCTCAAAGTCCGAACGCATGGCCTTGACACACAGCCCCAGCACGTGCGAAGCCAGATTGCTGCACCGGACGCTTGGACGGATCAGGAAACGGGCAAGCCCCACAACCTGGTCCAGATGAGCCCCGCGCCCTTCAGCGTCCCAGCCGATCCAGTGGTCACGATCCCGCAGATGCAAGGCTGCAGCGCCGAAACCGATCGCCCCCAGCCAACCGTGCTCAGACCCGATCAGGTAGCGCAACTGACGGCCCACCAACGGCCCAGCTCCCAATGGGTGCTCGCGAATCATCAGCTCATTCCAGACCTTGATCAGCTCGGTATCTTCCACACGCACAAGCTGCAGCCCGATGACCGAGCCCACATCCGAGGGAACCCCTGCCGGGGCCGGCATCGCCGTGCCCAAGCGCCGAGGACTTGGTGCCCGTCGCTTGCCCCGCCGTTGCGGAAGCGTAAAGTGCCCATGCTGTTCAAGTTTCCGAAGCGCTTTCAGGCACCCGCTCCGCTGCTTCTGACCGCGAACGTCCACCAAGTCGAGATGTTCACAGAGCAGATCGGCCAACTGCGTCCGGTTCAGCTCGGGATGAGCAGCCAGCATCTGACCGATGCGATCGATGCTGGCCGGCTCAGACAGCACACGTTTGATCTGGTTCTGAGTTTCCATGCCGTCACTGTAGACGGCTTCCTTAATATGTCCAGTATTAGCTAAGGGTATAGGGCAGGGCTAGAACCCTGCCACCATCTTGAGCTGGTCGATGACCTTCTCGCTGCGGGCGTACTGCTTCTCACGGTCACGCATGAAGCGCTCGACCGCGCGCACCTTGTCGCGCAGCGGCCGGACCACCGCGGTGGCCTGGCGCAGAGCGGTTTCGGCATCGTTCACGGCGTTGCGCAGATCCTGCAGCGGATCCCCGGGGATCATGGTGAGCTGCGGTACGACGGTGCTGCCGATCTCGGCGGCTACCGCGGGCGTCGCGGTGGCGGGGGTTTCCGTTGGGGCGGCAGTCTCGGCCGTGGCAGCGCCTGCACTCTCGGCCGGAGCTGTGGACTCGGTGGCGGTTGCTACGACACTGCCGGTTTGGGTTTCGGCGGGCATGGGAGTTGTTCCTCCTGGGTTGAGAGATCCGGCCACGAGGGCCGCGACATCGCTATTCTCTTCACGCATGGGCATCAGACAGTGGAGTCCGGGACGCTCCCCGGTACAGAGCCAGGGCGAGCAATCCGGCGGCAAACGCAGGGTCAGAAACCCGGCTTCCAGGCATTCGAGCAGGTAGCTCCCGTTGACCGCCTGGACCTGAATCGCTTCAGCGTGACAGCGGCTGTTGGCGAGCACGACCTCACCGCGCCCGCCACCGGCATCGACCGCGCCGCTGACCAGCACGGGCGCTCCGCCGGGAACCGCACAGAGGTAGACCACGGAGTTGTGCTGGGTCGTCAGGCGCGGGATTGCCGAGCGCACCAGCGCCAGGTCTGCCGGCGCAATCTCGACGGTGGCAACGAACTGTCCGACATCCGCCGGGATGACCACGCGGTAGTTGGGGTACTGGCCATCCACGCCGCGGGCCTGGTAGTGCCAGGGGCCGCAGGTGATATCGAGATACGTGCGCTCGGCGGCGATGGTGATGCCGAGAGTGCCTTCGGCGCCTTCGAGGACGCCGTTGGCCAGGAGCTTCGAGGGCGGCAGAATGACGTCCTGGCCAAGCGACAAGGAGTCGAGGCGTAACTGGGTCAGGCGCCGGCCGTCGGTGGCTACGAGCGAGTGGGCTTCCTCATGCCAGAAGACGCCGTTGGTCACCGCGCGCGTCGGGTCCTCCGAGGCGAAGGGCAATGCTGTGCGGAACGCCTTGATGAAGGCGCCCACATCGACCGGCATAGTGGCCAC
>CAIZKT010000888.1:0-5418 GCA_903933565.1 uncultured Victivallales bacterium
AAAGCGAAGCTTGAAACCCGGATTCTTAGGTCAGAACAGCTTCCATGGTGGGACGTAACCATCACGCCATTAGAGGTATTTTAGTATTTACCAACTCCCTTAGTCGCGATCCGATCCACACCCAACCGGAGGACTCTACCTTGAGACGCTTCGCCATGACGGCAGGGTACCTCGCCGTCGCTCTTTCGGGCCTGGTCACCTCGGTCAGGTCGGCGGAACCGCCGGCCTACCTGGATGCCTGTACCGCGGCCGAGGCCCATGCGGCGACGCCGGGGCCATGGCTAGCCAACGATCTGATTACCCTGCAGGCCGACACCCCGGGACTGGAATGGGAGGGGACCCCGGGTGCCAGCAACGTCTTGGTGACCACCTTCACGCGCAGCCAATACTACAACCTCTCTGACCGGCAAACGGTGACCCACCCTGAACTCTGGGTCGTCGCCGGCTGCGAATTGCGGGATTTCTATGCCAGCGCAGGGGTTACGGCCGAGCAGATTTCCCTGCGTACCAAGCAGCTTCTTGGTCTGCCAACCGCCGCGACCTATGATGCGCTGGTGGAGGTCTACGTCAATCCTGCGGACATCTTCCGCCCCTGCCTGGATCCCAGTATCAGCAACCCCACCTCATCCACCGCGTTTCCGGAGGGTGTAGCGGCGAGCCATGAAGCGTGGTTCGCCATGAATGTGACGGGATCCTACGGAAACGCGAATCCCGACAAACGCTACCCCTGGACCCAGTTCGGCTACACTTACGACTGGGGTGGGGGCGGAACCGACCTGGAGCACATCCAGGGCCTCAGCGAGTTCGTCATCCCCTCCAACGACTGGACGCAAACGGTACAGACCCATGCCGTCTACAGCGTCCAATCCTATCTCTATACGGACCGGCAAGGGAACTTCACCATCACCGGCCCCTGCGACACGATCTGGGCCGGCAGCATGTTCACGCCGGTCGATCCGGAAGGAGGAGGGTACGGAATCGAGGTTACTGCAGACGCGGTCATCAGCGGCGGACAGGGCATCTATGCGTCCTCCGTCAACGCCGAGGTCTTGAACCAAGGGAAGATCACGGGTCCGACGGCAAGGAAATACGAGCGAGCTGGCACGGAGAACATCAGCCTCCTGTTTGAACACGGGGGGCGGCTCCTCAACGCTGGGGAGATCACCGGCAATGACGTCGCCGTCGAATCGCGCGGACAGGTCGGCGAGGGGCTGCGGATTCTCAACGCCGGACTCTTGGAGGGCAGCGAGGATGCGATCCGGACGGGCGACGCGAACGATACCGTGATGAACCGGGGGGGGACCGTTCGGGGTCATATCGAGACGGGTGGGGGTGATGATATCGTTATTTTCCAAGGCGGAGTCTGTGACGGTGACCTCGATGGCGGGGCGGGCTCTGACTCCCTGTTGCTCTTTCCCTTTCCTGGCACGACGTTTACCTTCACCCACGCCGCCACCCACTTCGAACAGGCCCTCCTGTACCCGGGTGGGACGGTGGAATTGGACGGCCAGATCAGCGCCACCGAGATCCTCATCGTCAACGGTTGTCGGACGCAGGGCGTCGGACAATTCAATGGGAACGTGCGGAACCGTGGCGTTCTCGCCCCCGGACATTCCCTGGGCACGTTGACGGTCAACGGTGATTTCACCAATACCTACGCTTTCGAGGTTCTTGATGAACACCTCAAGGAATACAAGGGGATCCTTGAGATTGAGGCCAATGCCACCGAGAACGACATGCTGGTGGTTACCGGCACCGCGACGCTGCAAGACGGCAGTGAAATCCGCCTGATTCAACGGCCGGGAAAACCCATTCCCAACGGCTGGCGGATGACCCTGATCGAGGCGGCAGGCGGGGTCACGGACGAAGGCGCGATCTTGGTCTCAAGTTCGCCGGTACTGCACTTTGCGCGAGTCGAAGACGAGGCTGAGCGAGCGGGCTCTGATCTGGAAGTGGAATGTATCCGGGATGCCTATGGCGCGGGTTCCGCCTCCGGCAACCGGGCGAAGGTTGGCCAGGCCTTGACCGTCGGCGTGGACGGGGCCACGGGCGACCTGGCAGAGGTGCTGACGGAGTTGGATTCCCTGGGATCTACTGCGGAGATTGAGCAGGCGCTGGGGCAGCTCACACCGGCTGCCTTTGCGGCCGCGACCAGCGCCACGATGCACGGGGTCTCGCGGTTCGGATCCTCGTTTCTCGACCACCTGCACCAAGCGCCGGGGGTGCCTGGGAAGGGGTTGAATACCTTGGACGATTCCTGGAGTGGTCCTCTGCTGGCCGAAGCTGGTATGGCCGCGCCGGTGACCGCCCAGGCCGTGGCCGCGAGTCAGACGGCCTCAGGTGATTCCGGCTCTGGCTGGCAGGGATATGCAAGTGCCTACGCCGCCAGCGGCGAGGTGGAAGCGGATGACACCATCCCCGGCCAGAAGTACGACACGGGCGGGACGCTCTTTGGCCTGGATCGCAGTTCCGCTGACGGGTTCCGGAAAGGTCTGGTTGGCGGCGGAAGTTACTCACGCTCCTCCCTCGATAACGGGGGGGGCTCCGCGACGGTCACCAGTGTCCGGTTGGGGCCGTCCGCCGCCATCACCGACGGGCCCTTGTACGCCGGGGCTTTTCTGACCTATGGCCACCATGACCTCGAGACCTCTCGCAGGATCAGCCTCGGCGGCCTTCACCGCAGCGCCGAGAGCGAGTCTGATGCCCATGACGTATCCGCCTTGGTCGGGGGTGGATACGACGTTCCACTGGGCGGCTTTACCCTCACCCCCGAGGGGTCGCTGCAGTACACCTGGCTCTACGAGGAGGGCGCCTCAGAATCCGGCGCCCAGTCGCTGGATCTTGAGGTGGATTCGCGCCGTCTCCAATTCCTGATTGCCAGCGCCGGTCTGCGCTTGGAACGTCCCGTGGTGGTCAGCTGGGGCCGGATCATCCCCGCCGTCTGGGTCCGCCAAGAACACGAGCAGCAGTGGGGTGGCGAGCACCGGCGCGCCACCTTCGCCGGGGTTCCGGGAAGCCCGTTCCAGACGTCATGGGACAGCCCCGCCCAAGACCGCACTCGCCTGGGTATGGCGCTGGCTTCGGTGACCTCCGCGCGCGGCATCTCGGTTGAGATCCGTTACGAATTCAGCCGCGGCGCCAACCTCAGCGAACACCTGGGCGCGCTTACCGTCGGGGTGCCGTTCTGATTCCCAAGCAGGAACTCAGCAGAATCATGCGCCGCGCCATGGACAACCCCCGGTTTCTGCGGTAGACTTCCAGCATGCCCGCGAGAAACGTGGGCTGCATCTCGGGATGGCGCTCCCCATGAGCAGGGCGCCATGGCGGCAGCGGTTCGGCGCCCAGCGCGGGTTGGCGTGTTTTTTTTCTGAAGGCAGAGTTGGCTATGTCCATGAAGGCAACCGTCTGGGGCGCGCGCGGGTCGGTGCCGACACCGGGACCGGAGTACGTCCGCTACGGCGGCGACACGACCTGCCTCTCACTGGAAACCGAGGACGGCACCTTGGTGGTGCTCGACGCCGGCACCGGCCTGCGTCGCTTCGGCTCCGAATTGATCCGCAAACCGCCGCGCCGTATCGCCTTCGTCCTGAGCCACGCGCACTGGGACCACGTGATCGGTTTCCCTTTCTTTAAGCCTCTCTACCGGAAGGGGTTCGAGTTCGACTTCTATGGCTGTGCGCACGCCCAGGCGTCGGTGCGTTCGATGGTGGAGAAGACCATGCGGGCACCGTTTTTCCCGGTCGACCTGAGCCGCGTGGGCGCCGACTTGACCTTCCACGAGCGTTGCGGCGACGAGTGCATGATCGGCGATATCCTGGTGCAGCGCTTCCCGATGAGTCATCCCAACGGGGGCAGCGGCTTCCGCCTCGAGCGCGGCGGGCGCTCGCTGGTCTTCTTTCCGGACAACGAAATGAGCTTTGATCACCAGGGCGGGCGCTCGTTTGCGGGCTACGTGAACTTTTGCCAAGGCTGTAGCGTGCTGGTCCATGACGCCGAGTATCGGGCGGAGGAGTACGCGGCGTTTTCCCGCGGCTGGGGCCATAGCGTCTACACCGACACCGTGCGGCTGGCGCTCGAGTCGGGCTCGGAGCGGCTGCTGCTCTGGCACCTGAACCAGGACCGCGTGGACGACCAGGCGGACGCGCTCCAGGCCGAGGCTCGAGCCGCGGTCCTGGCCGCCGGTAGCCATATGCCCTGCGACATGGCTGCAGCGGGAATGGTGATCGAGGTCTGAGGCATGAGTCGGCGCGCGGGAGAGACGACACGGGCCGTGCTGGAACGTCTGCGGACGGCCCCCGGATTCCTTTCAGGAGCTCTCCTCAGCGCCGACCTCGGGCTGTCGCGCATGGCGGTCTGCAAGGCCGTCGCCCAGTTGCGCCTGCAAGGCTATCTGGTCGAGGCTATTCCGCATCGCGGCTACCGCTTGACGCAGGACACCGACCAACCTCGGGCCTCGGCGGTCCAACCGCTACTGCGTACGGTGGCCCTGGGCCGGAGCTGGGTCTTTGAGCCTGAGCTATCCTCGACCAACCGCGTCGCCGGCGAGTTGGCCGCAGCCGGCGCGCCGCACGGGCTGGTGGTGAGCGCCGAGGCGCAGACCCAGGGCCGCGGTCGCCTGGGCCGGCTCTGGCACTCGCCCCCGGGGCGGAATCTCTACCTGTCCGTGCTCCTGCGCCCCGAGGTCGCCGCGGTCCGGGTGCCGCAGGTCTCGCTCCTCACGGCGCTGGCGGCGCGACGGGCCCTGGCCGAGGTCTGTCCCACCCTGCTCGTGATGGTGAAGTGGCCCAACGATCTGTGGGTCGGACCCCGGAAGCTCGGCGGCATCCTCTGCGAGATGGACGCCGAGCTGGACCGCGTCCGCCATGTTATCCTCGGCGTGGGTCTGAACGTCAATCTCACCGCCGCGGACCTCCCCGCGGACCTCGTCGGTCGCGCCACCTCGGTGCGCCTTGAGCTGGGCACCCCGATCTCGCGACCGCGGTTGCTCGCCGCCTTTCTCAATGCCTTGGAGACGCTGCTGGACGAGTGGCTGAAGGGCGACGACCTGGGGCCCTTCGTCGGCGAACTCGAAGACGCCTCGGCCCTGGCCGGACGGCGGCTCCGCGTGGACTTGGGCGTCCGCTCGGTCGAGGGGACTGCGGTGGGGATCGCCCCGGACGGCCGCCTGCGGCTGCGGCAGCACGATGGCGGCGAGCTCCTCGTCAGCAGCGGCGAGGCGCATATCCTCGCGCTCTGACCTCGCGGCGGACCCGCGGCGGGTCACACCAGCCGATTTCCCAACCTGTGCAATAGGGATGGGCCGAGGTATTCAGCCCCAAAGGGGCGTTTAATACCAGCCCAGGGCAACGCCCTGGGTCCCTGTCCTCCCCGAGGTTTGAGCCCTGAAGGGGCGGACCATGCGACGTCGGCGTAAAGGTA
>CAIZKT010000889.1:0-7049 GCA_903933565.1 uncultured Victivallales bacterium
GGTCCAGCCTGAACCCTGAACCCTGGTTCTCATACAAGGGTTCAGCCGAGCCGCCGGCTGCGGCCGGACATACCGGAATGAGACTTGCCGCCGCGGTTCCCATTCCGATCCGGCGGGTACGCGCCGGATCGCCTGGAGGGCGGCCCTGCGTGGCCGCCGCGGCGCCGACGCAGCGGCGCCCACCAACGCCCATCGCCCGCCGCGGCGGACGAGGGGCGGAAGGGGAAGCGCCTGGTGTCATAGGAGGTTGCGGCAAGTCTCATACAAGACTGGGGCCGGACATACCGGAATGAGACTTCCAGCCTGCGCCGCGAGGCGTACGTAGTAGAACCCGCCGCCGCGGGTTAGCAGGTTTCGCGGCCCCCATTGAGGCCGCCTCCTGTGAAACTCAACCTCGGTCGCGCGGGGACGCGGAGGTTCGGCGGTACGGTTATGTCTGCACATTCGGCCCCCGGTAGAGTTTCATCCTGACATGATCGGGCGCCCGCAAGCGCCCTGCGGGGGCTGAAGGCTCGACTACCTACCTGCGCCGCGCCCGGCCTGCACCTTGGAAGTCTCATACAAGGGTGCGGTTCTCATACCAGCAAACCCCTACGGAACTGACATGCGCCTGCGAGCGTGTCGGGGAGGCTCTTGCAGAACCCCGCCTCTGGCCCTGGAGCCCGCGAGGCCAAGCCCGTTCCGGGGCGATGGCACCCCAGATACGGCGGGCCGAGGGTCCTGCCAGAGCCTCTGTCACAAACGACAAAGCGGGCGACGGTTTTCACCATCGCCCGCCACGTGCATTCGGCTTATCGCGGCGCCGAAAAGGCGCTCTACTTCTTTTCGGCGGTCGGCGCCACGGTCCCTGCGGCCGCGTCCTTGGCCTTGCGCTCTTCCTGGAGTTTCTCGACCTGCTCTTTCAGCTTGGCCATTTCGTTGTCGGAGACCTTGAGATACAGGGTCGAGTTCTTGGGATTGTAGGAGAACTCGCGGGTGGGCGTGACGCCGTAGACCTGCTGGAGAGAGGCGACCATGATCGTATAGCCCTTGGTCAGCTCTTCGACCGACTTCTCCAACTCCTTCTTCTTCTCGGCATCGGCTTCCTTCTCGATCGCCGCCTTCTGATCAACGATCAGTTTGGCATAGGCGTCACGGGTCTTGATCGCCCGTACAAACGCCTCTTCCGCCGTGCCGACGCGCAGATAGATGGTGCTCTTCACTTCATCATACTCGTAGCTGCGGGTGCGCCCGATGCCGAAGATGACATCCATGGCCACACCCAGCGTCTGCAGGCCCTTACGCGCTTCGCCGATGGTCTTGCGGATCTCTTTCTTCTGTTCTTCGTCCGCCGTTTCTTTCAGCTTCTTCTCCAACTCGTCCACCTGGCGCGCCAGGGTAACGCGCTTGGACCAGGTCTTCTTGAAGGCGGTTTCCATGTCGGTGAGAGGCAGCAACTTGTTCTTGACGTCTTTCTCATCAACCGGCTTCTCGGCTGCCGCTGCCGCTGCCGCCGCCGGGGCCGCCGGGGCTGCCGCTTTCTTGGCCGCCGCATCCTGGCTGTAGGCAAGGGTGCCTGCAAGGCCGGTAGTCACCAGCAGACCGAGGTACTTCCTGATCGACATCATACACGTCCCCTTTCAGACTAATGACAGACACAGCTAGTAAACAGCGCTGACAGCACACCCGCGTATCCCGCCCCCCACCATAGCGCCGCGGAGCTCACCGTCAAGCCTGAGATATGCCAAAAAAGGGGTCAATCGGATCCGCCAACCTGGCGGCGGGCAACGGTGACCGAGAGGGAGCCATAGCGTTTGCGGACGGCTGGCCGCCACGGTCCGGCCGGATACCAGGGCAGGTCGCAGGCGGTCGCGTGTTCGAGCACCAGCCTGGCCCCACCGGCCCACTCGCCAAAGGCCAGGTCAAGCAGCAGCGCCGCGCCCCCGTAGACGCCCGGGCCCGGATGGTAGGGAGGATCGGCAAGAATGAGGTCAGCCGTCCCCCCCCACTCGGACAGCAGACGCGGCGCGTCGGCGACACTCATGGGCGCGATGTGAAGGGAGCCGCAGCCAGAACCGATGGCCTTGCACACTCGCGCCGCGTTGTCGCGCAAGCACGCCAACGCCCGGCGGTCATGCTCAACCAAGACGACCGCCGCGGCGCCGCGGCTGAGGGCTTCAAGTCCCAGGGCGCCGCTGCCACTAAACAGGTCCACCACACGCAGCCCGAGCCACGGTTCGAGGGAAGCAAAGAGGGACTCCTTCACCCGATCCGTCGTCGGTCGTACCGCATCCCCCGGCGGTGCGCACAGACGGATACCCCCTGCCCTGCCACTGATGATACGCATGAAAGGACCCCTGCGCCGCAGGCTACCCGCGCCTCGGCGGTGCTACCGCACCTTGCCACGGCCGCCACTGCCGGACCGCCCCGGCGTCTGTACCAAAGTGCCGCAGCGCGGACAGCGCACCACGGTTTCGTAGCGACTTACCAGGAACATCAGGCGACAGCGAGTGCATTCCCCAAGGAATTCCTCGGTCATCGTCCAGCCCCGTGAACGCACGCGCCAGGAGTCGTAGATCGACAGACACAACAGAGCGGCCAGGAAGACCGCACTCACCACCACGAACGCATGTTGAAGAACGACCAGAAACATCGGCGTTGTCACCCTCATTCAGCCACCGGAGTCCGACCCGTCCGCCCGCCGCGAGTCGACGCTGCGGGCAGGCCGCGCGCCCCCCTGGCATCAGCGCGCGGGAGGCACCGGGGCAGCGCCCGCGGCCAGCCCCCACTCCACCTGTAACTCGGTCTCGCCAGCGGGGGCCGGGACGTATTCAGCGCGGGTTCTGCCCTCAGGCTGCAAACGGTCCTGAAGCTCCTGTAGACCCACGGCCCGGCGCAGAACATCGACAGCCAGCGTGTCGAGCGCCGCATTGCCACAACCGCCGATCACCTGAACCCGCGTTGTCGCCAGGCGCTCGCCGCGGCTGACCCGCAGCAGCGTGGGGGACTTCGCCGTTCCCTGCGCCCAGGCAGCGCGCACCGCGCGCTCGTCGGGCGCAGGCAGCCCGCTCAGCAATCGGCCCTCTGGCAGACGCCAGAAGACGCCGCGCAACAGGGGAACCACCACGATGGGCTCCGGCGGCGACGGCCGGATGGGCTCTCCCGCTGCCGCCACCCGTTCGGCCAGCGATACCGAGCCCTCACGCAGCGCCAGCGCCGCCGGCGCCGTCTGCCCCACAGGAGTCATGCCCGAGCGGTATGGAGGAACCGGCGCGCACGGGATGTCGAGCTTGGCAAAACGCTCGCGGCTAAACCCAAAACGCTCGTTGGGCAGGACCAGCAGGGTGGGGTCGCGCAGGGCCGCCCAGTCGTACAGGTTCCGTTCCCAAGCCCGAATCCCGGCCGCCCCCCGGGGCGACACCAGCACGCAGCGAGTGGAGTCCCGGGGTGACTCTGGAACCCGGGCCGGCACCCCAATCCGCAGACTGAACCACAGGCCGACACAGATCATGGCCGCCCAGACCAACGGGGTCACCGCCACCAGCAGTGACAGCAGGGGACCGCGACGCGACCGGCGCGCTTGACGACGCTCAGTCAAGATCGTCTCCGAGAACCGCGGCCGGCCCCGGGCCGTCAGCGTCCGATGAATCGGACACCAGCCAGACGTCGAGGCCCAAGGACCGCCCCAGCGTCATAATATCGAAGAACTGCGCGTAGGTGATCTCCCGGTCCGCCCGCAATACCAGCATGGGTTGCCGAATACCGTCGGCGGCGGCTCCAGCCGAAAGACCGGCACGACTGGCGGCGGCGGTACGGCTGTCATGCACCATCCGGGCCAGCTCGCGCTCAAGGTCCGCCCAGGGCACGTTCCGGTCGTTGAAAAACAACTGGCCAGAACGGGTCACCGTGACCACTAGCTTGTCCGCTTCACTCATGCTGCTCATACGGGCCTTGGGAAGACGCAACGAAGTCTCCACCTTGGTCCCCGGCCAAAAGACCAGCGAATTGCTGATCATGAAGAAGATCAGCAGGATGAAGAACACGTCCACGAGAGGCACCAGCGGCGCGTTCCCGGTCATGATCTTAAGCGTTGTCTTCGTCCGCATGCTCGGCCAGCTCTCCGGGGGCCTGCGTCTCGAACCCCGCGACGTTCTCAAGGGTGATCGGATTGCGGGTCAGGAAGTAGACCATCTCGGCGGTTGCCTTTTCCATGTCCAGCACAATGGCCTCCACCCTGCCGACAAGGTAGTTATAGGCCGCCACGGCAAGGATGGAAACCGTCAGCCCGGCACCCGTGGTCAGCAGCGCTTCCTTGACATACTGGGCCAGACGAATGGTCTCGACGAAATGCCCCTTGCCCTGCATCTCCTGAAAGACCCCCAGGAGGCCGCTGACGGTACCGAGCAACCCAAGCAGGGGGGCGATGTAGCCGATCGTGGCCAGTAAGCGGAGATGACGCTCCAACCGTGGCACCTCCTGGTAGCTGACTTCGTCGGCGGCGCGGCGCATGGCCATTTCATCCCGGTCTCCGTGCAAAATAGCGGCCCGGACCGCGTGGGCCACCGGCCCGGGCGCATCGTCACAGATCGCCACCGCCTCGGCGATGCGGTTACGCTTGAGGACGTTGAACAACCCCCGGATGAACTCGTGGACATCGATCTGGGCACGGTGAAAATGGAAGAGCCGACCGCAGATGATGGCAATCGTGATGACAAAGCAGATCGCCAGCACAATCATCATCGGGCCGCCCTCGCGGAACAGCCCTTGCACAAACGTCATCGACTGCATGCTCTACTAGCCTCCTCGCCGTCTCGCCGTCTCGCCGTTTCGCCGTTTCGCCGTTTCGCCGTCTCGCCGTTTCGCCGTTTCGCCTCCTCGCCGTTTCGCCGTTTCGCCTCCTCGCCGTTTCGCCTCCTCGCCGTCTCGCCGTTTCGCCGTCTCGCCGTTTCGCCGTTTCGCCTCCTCGCCGTCTCGCCTCCTCGCCGTCTCGCCGTTTCGCCTCCTCGCCGTCTCGCCGTCTCGCCCTCTCGCCCTCTCGCCGTTTCGCCGTTTCGCCGCCTAGGCCAGCGGATGAATCTCGGACCAGGCGACGCGAAGGCGCTCCACCAGGTCATCAGCCGTCATCGAGCGCTCGGCCTCCAGGCCCATCTCGGCCGCAAGGCCATGCACGAACACCCCCAGTCTCGCCGCGTCCCATCCCGCCAGACCCTGGCCCAGAAGCGCCCCGATAATGCCGGCCAGAACGTCGCCGGTGCCCGCCGTCGCGAGGGCCGCCGTGCCACTGGTGTTGAGCGCCACCCGACCGTCGGGCGCGGCCACGACCGTTCCCAGACCTTTCAGAACGACCAGCGCGCCGCTGCGGCTAGCCAAGGCCCGCGCCTGCTCGACCCGAGGGCTCGAGAGCGCCCCGTGACAGCCGAACCCCACGAGCAGCCCCTTCATCTCACCGGGGTGGGGTGTCAACACCATAGCGGCCCGCGCCTCGAGCGTCAACGACGGCTGCGCCGCCAGCAGACGCAGGCCGTCCGCGTCAACGACCAGGGGCAGCCCGCAACGGATAGCCTGCGCCAGTACGTCCCGGCCTTCTCTGGCATCCCCCAGCCCAGGCCCAAATACCATGGCGTCGCGCGTGCGCGCCAGGTCGGCGAGAGCCGCCAGGCTCGCCGTCCCAAAGCAGCCACCGCCATCGTCGGCAAGGCGTCGTACGATGAGCGACGCAGGCACGGCACAAAGAGGCTCACAACCGGCGGGAATGGCAACCGTGACCAACCCGGCCCCCGCCCGCGCCGCACCCCCAGCCGCCAGAAAGGGAGCCCCGCCGTAGAGCCCCGAGCCACCCACAATCAGCACGTGACCGAAAACCCCCTTGTGCGCCTCCCGCGGCCGCCGCCGCACCAAGGCGCGCGCATCCGGCAGCATGATCGCCTCGGGTCCGGCGGCAGGAACTGCCGCCAGAAAGCTCTCGGGAATCTCCAGATCAACACAGCGTAAACAGCCGCAATGGCGCAGACCTGCCGCCGTAAGCAGGCCCTGCTTGGGCAGGGCCATGGTGAGGGTCCAGTCTGCCTCTATCGCCACGCTCCCGACCTGCCCGGTATCCCCGTCAAGCCCGGAAGGAACATCGAGTGCCACGACCGGGCAGCCCGAGGCATTCACCTGCGTCAGGAAGCGCTCGTAGGGAGGCCGGAGCGGGCCTTTGAATCCCGTCCCCAGCAGGCCGTCAACCACAACCTGTCCGGGACGCAAGCTCGCGGCGGGAAGCTGCTCCACCACCTGGACTGGCACCGACGTCGGCAGGCGGATCGCGTGCGCCAAAGCATCACCGGACAACTCGGTGGGAGCGCACCCTGCGAATACGGTCACGGCCTGGTGCGCCTCGGCTAGACAGCGGGCGACGACATACGCATCGCCGCCATTGTTACCCTTGCCCGCCAGGATGGTGAAAGCCTGCCGGGACGACGGCGGCAAACGCAGCTCAAGGACCCGCATCATCTCCCGACAGGCCCCGCGCCCGGCACGCTCCATCAGGGTGTAGCCCGAGATGCCCGAAGCAATCACTCGGGCGTCGAGCGCCCGCATGGCCTCCACGGTTACGGCCTTCATGCTGCCCCGCTGCACGGCCCGCGCTGGGCCCCGTCGTCACTCATTCCTCGGCGGCCAGTTGCTCCATCACCGCGTCGGGAACCTCCAGGTTCGAGTATACCACCTGGACATCGTCGTAGTCCTCGAGGGTCTCGATGAACCTGAGCACCTTACGGGCCTCCTCGCGGGTGGCAACCGGGACGGTGTTCTCGGGTACCATGACCACGCTGGACTCGGAAATGGCGATGCCGCTCTTCTCCAGCGCGCTCACCACCTCCCCAAACGCATCCGGCGCGGCGATGATCTCGGCCGTGGTATCGCTCACCTGCACGTCCTCGACATTCGCCCCTGCGTCCAGCAGAATCTCGAGCAGTTTCTCCTCATTGGCGTTCTCACCCTCGACCACAAAACGGCTCTTGCGGTGGAACATCCAGGACACGGAACCCTTCGCCATCCCTTAAGGAGAAACACCATGCCCTACGTCAACA
>CAIZKT010000890.1:0-4637 GCA_903933565.1 uncultured Victivallales bacterium
GCTATTCCACGGCCGAGACAGACCGGCTCGCGGCGCACTCCACGACAGCAATCCGCTATTGACGCGGGCTGCATGGTCCTGCTATTCCCTGGTGATTTCCATGCCGCCGGCATTGCCCGCCGCAGAGGGTCGTTTCCGGCGTCGATAAAGCAGCAACTTCCTCAGAAACGGGACATTCTGGCAGCGGCCCCAACCCCTTCCCTACGGGAAGGGGTTGTCCCTGACCCCTTGAAGCTGACCCGGCCATTTCTGGACCCTATACGCGCGCGTGTGCTCGCGCGCGAGGACCGGGGAACTGCCGGCTGGCGGATTCCAGACGCCAGGTGACGATTGCCACGCCCCGGCGACTTCCACGCCCGCTCCGGCGTAGCGGCGGAGTCACGGATAGCCGTTGGCGACCCCAAGGTGGTAACCGCTACCACCCCATAGGCCCGTTTCCTGCCTGAAACGACACTCTGACGCCACGACACCGCGGCCTGTGCGTGCGTGCGCAGTTCACCCACGACTCCCGACCTCTGCGAACCGTCCCCGAGCCTGAAATCGTGCCCTTTCGTGAGGCATAATCACCTGAGCCGGCCCATTACCACGGCCACGCGTCGTTTCCAGCCTCGAAAAGCCCGAAAGGAGTCACCCATGCGCCCTGACTCGACCCGTGACGGTCCCTGCCTGCTGCCCGACTACCGCGCTGTGATGGAAGCCTTCGCCAACTACGTCTCGACCCAGCGGCCCCTGCTGCAGTCGCCCGAGGACATCGCACGCCTGATGCGGCCGATCCTGACGCCCTGTGAGCAAGAGCAAATGCATGCCCTGCTCCTCGATGCCAAGAACGGCCTGATCGCCGACGCCCTGCTGACGACGGGTCTGGCGGACCGGACCCAGATCCATCCGCGCGAGGCCTTCAGGGAAGCTATCCGCGTCTCCTGTTCCAGACTCATCCTGGTCCATCAGTTATGTGCAGCTGCACATAAGTTGTGTTATGTGAGGCAGCGAGTTATGTGAAGTGAATGGTCTGGGTCTCCCTCGGTTATCCCGTCTACGCACCAGAACGCTGCACATAACTTCCCTTGATGGTACGGTCTCCCGCCCTGGGTTCCCTAGCGAAAGGAGATCGTATCATGCTGGAGTTCTGGTACAGAGATCGACGGACACTGTTGGACTTCCGACGCGGACCGCTGGGGCCGTACCTCGATGGCTTTGCGGCCTATCTCAAGCAAGCGGGATACAGCTCGGCCGCAGGCAAGGCGATCCTCGCGAGGAGCTGCCAGTTCAACGACTGGCTGGTGCGGAACGGCGTGGCCACGTGCAGTGGCATCTCTGAGGCGCAGTTGGAGTCCTTCCTGGACGACCGCCTGGCAGACGTCCGGACAACAAGCACGAACTACCATCCGCGGAGCGACGTTCGGTGTTCCCTGAAACGATTGCAGGCGTACCTGGTCGGGGAAGGGATCCTGGACCGGCCAAAGCCGAAGCCGGAACCCCACTCGTGGTACAGCCACGTTCTCGGTCTCTTCGTGAAGTACCTGCACGACGAGTGTGAGCTGGCCGAGCAGACGGTGGGCAACATCCGAAGGATGGTCGTGGCGTTCCTCGAAGGTTCTAGGAAAGGGAAGACAGGCAAGCCCAACGACTTCCTCAATCCAGATGCCCTGGCGCAGTATGTGAAGGTGCACATCGCGCAGAGCCCGGAGAACCTGAAGAGTCATGCCACCGCGTTGCGCAAGTTCCTGCGGTTCTGCGCCCGGGACGGACACACAACCACCGACCTCTCAGGGCTGATCCCCTCGGTTCGGTCCTATCGACAGGCGTCTCTACCGAGAGGAATGGAGGATTCGGACCTGGAACGTGTGCTTGCCACGATTCCAAGAGACACGCCCAAAGGGGCCAAGGACTATGCCATCGTGCTGCTGATGATGGGCTACGGCCTTCGAAGCGTATCGGTCGCGGCACTGCAACTGGAGGATATCCGCTGGCGGAGTTCGACGATCCGCATCCGTGCCCAGAAGGGAGGCAAAGAGGCCGTTCTTCCCCTGCTTGATGCAGTTGGGGAGGCCGTCCTGGGGTACCTGCGTCACCGACCGGATAGCCCGTTCAGGGAAGTCTTCCTGACCACGAAAGCGCCGATCCACCCGCTCAACGGCCTCGGGATCTCCCAGATGACCCGTGTGTACATGAAGAGGGCCGGAGTGTCACTCCCCGGCCGCGGGGCAAGCACACTCCGTCATTCGTGGGCCATCCGAGCTCTGGCACACGATTCCTCGATCAAGGCCATCGCTGACGTTCTCGGCCACCGCTACCTGAACACGACCTTCATCTACGCGAAGGCGGATCTCAAAGCGCTGCGGCACGTGGCCATGCCCTGGCCGGAGGAGAGATAACACCATGGGAACCTGCTTCTTCCGCAGCCCACTCGCCTTGCACCTGCAAGCGTTCATGGACATCCGCCTGGCCTCTGGCCGGCAAGGCCGCTCCGACCGGAAGCTGCTCTCCGCACTGGATCGCTTTCTGATGAGCGACCTGAAGCCAGGGGGAACCATTACCCGTGAAGTTGCAGCACGCTACGTGGACAGCACGGCGCACCTCAGCGTGAACACGCGGCGGAACCGCATGTCGGTTCTGCGGGGCTTCTGTCTGTACCTGCACCACTTCGACCCACGTACCTGCCTCATCCACCGGAGTTTCTTCCCGCCACGAACCCGTCTCGCGCCCCACATCTACTCGTCCGAGGAGATACAGGGGATCATGGCGGCCACCAAAGGCATCGGGCCACGCGGAAGTCTGCGGCCGGCCGTGATCTGCACACTGGTGGGGCTGCTGGTTTCCACGGGGGTGCGGATCGGCGAGGCGCTGAAGCTGACACTCGCCGACGTGGATCTCAGGAAGGGACTGCTGTTGATCCGGGAGAGCAAGTTCAAGAAGTCCCGCTACGTCCCGCTTTCCCCTTCGGCCTCACGCCACCTGGCTGCCTTCCTGCGTCGTCGCAGAAAGGCAGGCTTTGCTGCCGACCCCGCGGCTCCCGTGTTCGTGAACCCGGAGGGACGCCCCTACGGGCATCCCCGCGTTTGCAGCGTTTTCCTGGAGATCCTGCGGGACCTCGGGCTGCGCGGCCCGAAGGGACAGAGGGGACCACGAGTGCATGATCTGCGGCATACCTTCGCCGTGAATCGTCTGCTTGCCTGGTACCAGACAGGCGACGAAATCTGGGCCAAACTGCCTCTGCTCTCGACCTACATGGGACACGTGACAGTTACAGGTACCGAGATATACCTGCATGCGACGGCCGAACTGATGGACCAGGCGAACCGACGGTTCCACAGTCACTTCGCCATACCGCCCTTCAGACGAGAGGAGGGCAGTAACGATGGCCCCAGAGACTGACCTTGCCGGACCGATACGCGGCTTCTTCGAACACCATCTCGTCTCGCAGCGTGGCCTAAGCGGGCACACCGTGCTCGCATACCGCGACGGGCTGAAACTGTTCCTGACGTTCGCCACAGAACGTTGCCGGAAGCCCTGCACCAGACTCCATGTCGACGACCTGACCGCCGACTTGGTTCGACGTTTTCTGGAGCACCTCGAGACTGCCAGGCACAACACGGTTCGTACACGGAACAGCCGACTGGCGGCCATCCATTCCTTCTTCCGGTACCTCGCCTCGTTGGAACCACGGTGCATCGCGCATTGCCAGACCGTACTGGCAGTGCCCTTCAAACGGTATGCACACCGCGTCCCCGAGTACCTGGAACGTGAAGAGGTGCTGAGCGTCTTCGAGAACATCGATCGCCGGAAAGCACTGGGGCGGCGAGACGACGCGCTGTTACGCTTGCTCTACAACACTGGCATGCGAGCTCAAGAACTCGTAGACCTGGACGCCAACCATGTCCGCTTCAGCCGCCCGTGGTCTGTGCGTATACAGGGCAAGGGGCACAGGGAGCGGACTTGCCCTCTATGGAAGGAGACGATTCAGGCAATGAGGTCCTACCTGGACGAACGCGCCGTGCGGCCTTTGGATGCTGTGCCGCTGTTCGTGAACAGCAAGGGCGCCAGGCTTACCCGTTTCGGCCTGCGTTGCATCATCGACCGCCGCGTCGCCGCTGCCGCAGAGCGTTGTCCATCGCTGACGACCCGCACGATCACCCCGCACACGATCCGGCACACAACGGCGATGCACCTGCTGCAGTCGGGAGTGGAACTCAACATGATCCGCTCCTGGCTGGGCCACGCGTCCATCGAGACTACGCACGGCTACGTCGAGATCGACCTGGAGATGAAGCGCAAAACGCTACAGTCGTGTGAGGGACTGCTCCCAAAGACGGAGAGCACAGGCCCTTCGTGGCGACGTGATCCAGACCTGCTCGAGTGGCTTGCACGTCTCTGATTATGTGAAGTATGGCGGGGCCGCCAACTGGCGGTCCCGCCTCTCCTGACCGTTCAGCGTCAGCCGCCACACCTCACCACGCAGCGGCGTCTTCACATAACTCGCTGCCTCACATAACACAATTTGGGGGTATCCATTTAACCGGAGTTAGCGTCTGGCCTCCTCCAGGGGTGCTCGGCTCGTGGACGCTCCAGGCTGGGCGGGTGCCCGTGGGTCTTCGGTGGCACGGGGGGAGTTGGCCGGTGTCGCCTCTGCACGATGA
>CAIZKT010000891.1:0-7735 GCA_903933565.1 uncultured Victivallales bacterium
CAGGGCCGTTTCAAGAAACGACCGCCGTCGTACCGCCGGCAGTGAAAGCGGCGTCGACGGGCCGCGTCCGCGGCCCTCTGCCGCGCGCAGTCCATATCGCGCGTCGGCCATCTGGAGTGTGGCAAGGTCGTCGGCGGCGACCGCGACACCGCTTTGGCTTGGCGCCTGTGCCAGGCCTGACGGCGGGGGTTCTCGCGCAACCCGTACGGCAGACAGACCACGGGGTATTGCGACGCCCAGCCCGGTTTTTTGAAACAGCCCTGCGTCGGACGCCGGAGACCGGGCGTTCAGTACCGGCACCCGCGCCTGCTCTCGCGTGCAATCCGGCGTGACCAAGCTAACGTTATCCGGGGACGCGCTGGGTTGCGCTCCCGGACTTGGGTGTGTGTAGGGCAGGAGGAGACGATCGTGTTGAAGGTTAAGCGAGAGTTGCTCGGGGCGCTGGTTGGGCTGGTGCTGGCGTGCAACGCCGCCGAGCCCGTGTTCCTGCCGGTGGGTGGCGGCGCCTGGAAAGACGCCAGCGAGGAGATTCCGGCGGCGGCCGGCCGGCCGGCGGAGGTGCGTTGGCACTTCGACGGCATGGCCGGCATCCAGAGCCGCCAGATTCCCCGCGACTGGCGGCCCTTCAGCGCGCTGGCCTTCACCCTCGAATCCGATCGCGCCACCAACAACCGCCTGGCGCTCATCATTGCCAGCGAGAATCCGGCGGTGGAGGGCTCGGACTATTACATGGTGTCCCTGCCTCTGGATTTTGTCGGGACGCGAGACATCCTGCTGCCCTTCGACGAGATTGGGCCAGTGCGCGAACCGCTGGGCTGGCAGCAGATCGGGTCGGTGCAGTTCCACAACAACTGGAGCCGCAATCCGACGGTCGAGGCGCAGACGCTGACCTTCCGCGGGCTGCGGTTGCTGGCGCTGCCACCGGGCGGGGTCAAAGGCCCGCGGCTGACGGACAGCGATCTCTTCGGCATGCTGGATTTTGAGCGTGCCGAGTTGAGCGCCGTCAAGCAGGCCTGGGCCACCGAGGACGCCGCCGGGGCCCGCCACGCCCTGGCCGAGCACCTGCGGCAGCGCGCCACACCGCGCTGGACTGTCGCCCCCCTCGAGCGCCCCACGGCAGGCTCACCCGTCCAAACGCAACGGCTCGGTGCGGCGCGCGGCGGACGCTACCAGGCCAGCGTGACGCTGGACGGCGCGGGCTGGCAGCGCGTCAGTCTGCCGCTGCGCGACTTCCAGGCGCAGGGCACGCCGGTCGGCTGGAACTGGGTCTCCGGCGTCAGCCTCACCTGGCGGACGCAGGGCGATGCCAGCTCGGGCCGGGAACTGCACCTGGACGACGTCGCCCTGGCCGGACCCACGGGCGAGCGCGGGCTGGGCGACTTCGAGAGCCCGGCCACGGGCTGGGAGGGGCTCTACCGCACCGAGACGCTGGCGCATGGCGGCGCCGCCTCGGGCCGCTGGTGGTTCCCAGAGTTGTTTCCCAGTGTCACCTGTCAGCTCTTCCCCGCCGACTGGACCCGCTTCGAGCGGCTCGAGTTCTGGGTCCACGCCACCCACCCCGCCGACCGTCTCGAGGTCGCGGTGACCTCGACCTACCCCGACACTCGCCGCGCCGATGAAATCCTGACTCACACCTTCACCATCGGCGGCTTCAAGAAGAACCCCTACGCCTTTGGCGACCGTTTCGACTGGTCCGCCAATGCCATGAAGGAGGGCGAGTCGAGCACCATCGAGTGGAATGCCCAGCTCAATCGGCACTTCCACTTTGCCGACCTCTACCAAGCCTATTGGGCGACCGGAGATGACAAGTACGCCCAGGAACTGGCCTGGGAGATGAACACCTGGATCGAGGATTGCCCGGTGCTGCTGACGGCCTCGGGCAACGGCCCTTATCACCATGCCTGGGAAACGCTGAACACCGGCATCCGCCTGCAGAACACCTGGCCTGAGACCCTGGCCCGCTGCATTCAGTCGCCCGCCTTCACCGACGACATTCTGGTGAACGTGGTGAAGTCGGTGGCCGAGCAGGTGCGGCATCTGTTGCGGCATCCCAGCAAAGGCAACTGGCTGACCGCGGAGTCGCTCGGCGTCTACACCATTGGCGTGCTTTTTCCCGAGTTCCGCGAGGCAGCGGCCTGGCGCCGCGAGGCGCTGCGTCGGCTCTATGTGCAGCTTGACGACGAGGTCTACCCCGACGGCATGGAATACGAGGTGGCCCTGGGCTACAACAACTGGGTGCTCGCCGAGTACGTCGCGGTCCTGCGTCTGGCCCGCCTCAATGGCTTGCTGGCCGAGGTGCCGGCCGACTACAGCGGTCGCATCGAGAAGATGTTCGAGTACCTGATGAAGGACTGTCGGCCGGACGGCGTCGCCTTTGGCCTCAACGATGCGAGCGATGCCAGCGTCAAGCGGCTGCTGGCGGACGGCTACGACCTCTTCCCGGCGCGGGCGGATTTTCTCTACCCCTTGACCCAGGGCCGGGCTGGCCGACCACCGGTTGCCGACAGCGTCGCGTTGCCCTACACTGGCCACTACATCATGCGTTCGGGTTGGGACCGCGACGCCCGCCTGCTGCATCTTGATGCCGGGTTGTTCGGCGCCGGGCATCAGCATGAAGACAAGCTGTCCGTCCTGGCCTACGCCTTCGGCAAACCGCTGCTGGTGGAGGGGGGCGTGGTGATGTACGACCGCTCCCGCTGGCGCGCCTATGTGCTGCTGAGCCGCAGCCATAACACGGTCCTGATCGACGGCATGGACCAGTTTATCCAGAACAGCCGGGAGCACTACGTCTGGCCGAAGCCCTGGGATACCCCCGTGCCCAAGGACTGTGACACGCGCTGGTTCAGCGCCGCGGGCACGGATTGGGGTGAGGGCTGGTTCCGCGGCGCCTACCGCGAGTACCGCGACTTCACCGCGGTCAAGACCCCGCCGAAGACCTTGGCAGGGGTTCAGCACCGCCGCGGGGTGCTCTTCGTCAAGCCGGACTACTGGGTGATGCACGACAGCTTCCTTGCCGCGGATACCTCCGAGCACACCGCCGAGGCACTTTTTCACCTGAATGCGGAGTCCGCGGAAACCACGCCGACGGGTACGGTGACAGCTTTGGCGGGAAAGGGTCCCGGGCTGATTCTGCAGACGCTGGGGTCGGCGGTAGCGCTACGGCTGGTCGAGGGGGAGCGGGAGCCGCCGGTGCAGGGCTGGTCGGCGCAGTATGGCAAGGCCGTTCCGGAGGTCCCGATGAAAGCGGTGCCCACCGCCATCTACGCCTTGACCTGGCGGGAGCGGGGCGAGTTGATCACCCTGGCGCTGCCCTATGCGGCGGGCCAGCGCCCGGACGTCGCCACGGTGCCGGTGACCGTCACTGCCGGCAAGGGCGTGGCCGCCGGCTTCAGGCTCGGCGAGGCGGCGCACCTCTACCTGCGCAACGAGGCCCCCGGGGAGCGTCTGGCGGCCAGCGACTGGAGTACCGATGCCGAGGTGGCCGCGGGGTGCGCGGGCCCAGGCAAGGCCTTGCGGTTGTGCCTGGTCAACGGCAAGGTGATCGAGGGCGGGGGCGTGGCGCTGCGCCTGGAGCAGACCGGTACGGCCTCAGCCACGGCCTATGCCGAGGACCTGGTCCTGGTCGGCGTCGACATCGCCACCACGATCTCGCTCCGCCTGCCCAACCTGCCCGCCACGGCGGTCGTGCGACTGTCCCAACTCGACCGGCAGGATGTGCCGCTGCACGAGGTGCCCTGCGTCCGCGACGGCACTGAGCTGCGCTGGCAGGCCGAGGCCAACGCCAGCTACGAGATCGCCTGGGGCGCCGGCGCCATGCGGCTCGTCCGCGGCCCTCAGGCTGCCAAAGAGGCCCCCCCGGCGCTGGACATCCCGGTGCGTCCGCTGCCGCCGCAGCCCGCCCTCCAGGGGACGAAAGTACTAGTGCAGGCCGAGGACTTCAGCGCTCAGGGCGGGGGTGAGGTCGAGGTCACCGCGGGCAAAGTGGACGCGGTGGGCAAGTCTTTCCTGCACTGGGACAACCGTGGGCATTGGCTCGATTACACTGTCGCGGTCCCGACGGCCGGGGTCTACCACCTGACCCTGCGCTATTGCACTCAGGCCGAGACCGTGGCCCGCGCGGTCCTGGTGGACGGGGCCCTGCCGAACACCGTCCTCGGTTTTGTGCCGTTCCCCTGGACCGGCGGCTGGAGCAGCAGCACCAGCGACTGGCGCACGCTGACTCTTCCCGGAGCGGACGGAAAGCCCTTTCCGCTGCCGCTCAGCCAGGGCCAGCACACCCTCCGACTGATCAACGCGGAGGGCAGCCTGAACCTCGACTGGCTCTGCCTGCACAGCCCCGATGTGGTGCCGTAGTGGTGTAAGCTCGAAAGCTTCCGAACTGGACGGACTGGACGAACTGGACGAGCGAGCGGGGCGGGGCGGGCTACTTTTGTGGGTAGTACACGCTGACGACCAGGTCGTTGACCACGGCGGCGGCGCTGTGGGCGCGGACCAGGCTCCACAGGGCCTCGCCGAGCTCGGTGCTGCTGGCCGCGCCGAAGGCCACGCCACTGCGGTAGCCTTCCCGGCTGGGGGGGTAGCAGCCCTTGCCCTCGAGCTTGAGTTCGCCATCGATGGAGAGCTGGACGTCCTCGCCGCGGATCAGCAGCCGGTAGAGGTGGAAGTCGCTGGTGGTGTCCAGCATCACCTTGTTGGCCGTATTATGGTAGAACTCGACCCGGTCGGGGTAGAAGCGCAGGCGCTGGCCGGTGGCGCCGTTGCCAAAGATCAGACTGCTGACCCCCGAGATGACCTTCAGCCGCGCCTCGATCACCGCTTCGCCTTTGCTGCCGATGCTCAGGGGGTTGCGGTAGTAGCAGTACTCCCCGTTGGCGGTGCCACGGTCGGCAATCAGGACGGCGCCGTTCTGCAGCTCCACCACCGCGTTCTTTCCGCCGGTCAAGTCACGGGTCCAGGCCTTGCCGGGCAAGGTACTGCCCTCAAACTGCACTCCCCAGGCCTCGGCCGCGGTCGTGCCGGTGGCCGCGGGCGCGGCCAGGGTCAGAGCGAAGCGGTTGCTGCCCCGGATGAGGGCGCTGGGCGGCAGCGGGAAGTCCAGCCAGTCATCCTGAGGAGTTGGCGCCGCCAGCGCGGTGCCGTTGCAGGCCGCGCTCAGCCGGCTCGGATCGGCCAGGCCCAGGGTGCGGATGTGCAACGTCGCCTGCGGCACCAGGCCCGCGGCGCTGGCCGCGGCGATGTCCTCGCCCAGCAGCAGGTCAACGGGCGCCGTGGCCTCCGGTTCGAGTGCCAAAGGGTGCTCCGGCGTCAGGACCGGCAGGGTGCTGTACTTACCGCCCCCGGCGAGGTAGGAGGCCGGGTTGCCATCGCGTACCGTCACAAAGAACAGCTTGTCTTTGCCCACCAGGGTCTCAACCGAGCCCAGCTCACTCCAGAAGGACGCCTTCGGATTGAACTCGTTGAACAGATGCAGCCCGT
Organism: uncultured Victivallales bacterium; assembly: GCA_903933565.1. GTDB lineage: Bacteria > Verrucomicrobiota > Lentisphaeria > Oligosphaerales > JAFGRS01 > CAILUI01. The sequence continues at coordinate 5,476 of CAIZKT010000891.1, forward strand.
CCGGGCCGGCCAGCCAGGCATTGGCCGCCCGCCCCCGCAGGCTCTCGCTGGAGCGCCGCCGAAAGCGAGACTCGCCCAGCACCCGCGAGTCGCTCAGGCAGGGGTAGACGGCGATGCCGTAGCGGTGTCCCAGCTCCACGCTCACGGGCCAGGGGTTGAGCTGGAAGTAGCAGGTCGTGATCAGGATGTCGACCAGCCCGTCCCCGAACCAGCGTTCGAGGTCAAAGCCCAGGTCACGGCTGAAACCCACCGAGTCCGGGACGCGGATGGCGACCAGGATGGGCCGCCCGCGCCGCAGGCCAATGGCTTCAGTCATGGTGCGCACCCGACGCATCAGGTCGGTCATCAGCTCGCGCTCAGCGTCGGAGGCGACGCCGCCGTTGGCCGTGCTCGGGAAGTAGCACAGGTGCCGGAAGAAGTCCAGCTCGATGCCGTCAACGTCATAGGTGCGGCAGACCTCGTCGATATAGCTGAAGGCCAGGTCGCGGATCTCGGGTACGGCGTAGTTCACCGAACTCCAGCGGCCGTGCGGCGTGCGCTTGACCGGGTCGCCGACGAGCCACTCGGGGTGTTGCTCTTTCAGGGGTGGATAGAGCAGATAGGGCTTATCGGGGCGGTAGTCGGCGTCGTGGGTGTCGTTCATGCGCATGGACCAGAAGGCCTCCAGGCGGTGGGCGTGGGCATAGTCCACCACGAGCTTGAGGCAGTCAGCGCCCTGGTCGCACAACTCCTTGGCGATGTTGCGCGTGCCAGGCAGGATGCCGTAGTCACCCGACTGGCGTTCAAGCCGCGTGCCGAGCTTGGTGTCATGGGTGAAGAAGCTGAAGCCGGAGCTGATGCTGCAGTAGGCAATCGTGCCGACCTGCGTGTCCGCCAGGGGCGTGGTGCGCTGCTCCAGAAAGGCCTCGGCCGACAGCGGCTTGTCCTTGGGGTAATAGAGCACATCGCAGCCGTCGTTATTCATGATCAAGCCGCGGCGCTTGAAGGCCAGCTCCCGGCGCTGGGCGCGCAGGGCCTCAAGCGTGAGACCGGGTGCGGCGGGAGCCGGGGCCGGCTGAGCGTGAAGCGACTGCAGGCCAGCGGCGGCAAGGGTCAACGATAATAGGAATGAGCGCATCTGCGATCTCCTCTGTGAGTCCGTCGCCCGACCCGTGAGGCAACGGCAGGCCCGACGACTCGTCGAACGTAGTGTCGGGACCGAGGCCGCGCAACTGCGGTTTACAGGAGGCGTGAGCGCCCGGTGTGGCGCGGTAGGGGCAGCTCTCCAGAGCTGTCCCCTGCGGCAGGTCAGGAGACCCGCCGCTACTGCTGCTGCCGCGCCTGGCGCGGCCTGGTAGGGGCAGCTCTCCAGAGCTGTCCCCTGCGGCAGGTCAGGAGACCCGCCGCTACTGCTGCGGCCGCGCCTGGCGCGGCCTGGTAGGGGCAGCTCTCCAGAGCTGTCCCCTGCGGCAGGTCAGGAGACCCGCCGCTACCGTATCCAGGGCCAGTCGTGCCAGTCGCTTACGAGCCGGGCCTTGACCGGGTTCTCGTGGATGTAATCGATACAGGCTTCTTCCTTGCCGACATCACGACACCAGTGATCGAACGACTCTTCCTGCCAGAACGCACCGTTGCGGCCCAGTATGCGATTGGCTTCGCGGGCGGTGAATTTCTTGATGCTGGCCAGGGTTAACGGCAACGTGCGCGCGGCTTTCTCCGCCCCCGCCAACAGCACGTGAACATGGTTGGGCATGACCACATACGCAGGGATCCGCCAGGCCCATTCGGTCTCGGCAAAGGCCAGGGACTCGATGACCACGCTGGCAAGTCGCGCATCCCGCAGCCAGGCGACGGCCGGATCGGGCACGTCCAGGACAGCCTCAAGGCAGCGCAACTGCTGGCGGTGCAGGTTCCGGCTCGCGACGTCCGCCGCGTTGTCGAGAGCGGTTCGCTGACGCATCATGTCGCGGTAGAGACTTACAGGGATGCTGCCTTTCAGTCGGAAAGTGACGAAGTAAGGCCGTCCGACGACCTGCCAGTGCGGCAGGTTCCGGCGCGTGAACGAGACGGTCGGCGGTCGGTCCATACCCAGCCCCTCCTCTGCGGCCGCGCCTGGCGCGGCCTGGTAGGGGCAGCTCTCCAGAGCTGTCCCCTGCGGCAGGTCAGGAGACCCGCCGCTACCGCTGCGGCAGGTCAGGAGACCCGCCGCTACCGCTGCGGCAGGTCAGGAGACCCGCCGCTACCGCTGCGGCAGGTCAGGAGACCCGCCGCTACCGCTGCG
>CAIZKT010000892.1:0-2950 GCA_903933565.1 uncultured Victivallales bacterium
AGGTCGCCTGGTCCGCCCCTTCAGGGCTCAATCTTCGCTGTGGACGGGTACCCAGGGCGTTGCCCTGGGCGCCCGAAACGCCCCCTTGGGGATGAATACCACGGCCCACCCTTATTGCACAGGTCGAGACATATCCCCCCTGCCCGCCGCGCGGCACGCATTGCGTTTGTCGCTACCCGGCATTACGCTTCGCTCCGTTCGTCGGACCGCAGGTATGAGCACGCTCGCCCAACCCGACGACCTCTGGCAATGACCCCATCCGAGGAGACTGGAAATGGAAACCAAGCAGATGATGACCGCCGCCCTCGCCGTCCTACTGGGCGCCGCCGTCGCCAGCGCCGCCGAGGGCTGGGCAACCGACTGGGAGAAGGCCAAAGCCACTGCCGCAAAGGACGCCAAGGACATCCTGCTGGACTTCACGGGCTCGGACTGGTGCGGTTGGTGCATCAAGCTCGACAAGGAGGTCTTCTCACAGGAAGCCTTCAAGACCCATGCGGCAACCAGTCTTGTTCTGATGGAAGCCGACTACCCGCGCCAGAAACAGCAGAGCGCTGAGCTCAAGGCACAGAACCAGAAGCTGCAAGAGCAGTTCGGCGTCACCGGCTTCCCGACGATCTTCCTGACCGACGCCCAAGGCCGGCCATTCGCTCGCACCGGCTATCTCCAGGGCGGAGCCGAAACCTACGTGGCACACCTCAAGGAACTGGTGCAAGTCCGGATCAAACGCGACGAGGCCCTGGCGCTGGCCAGGAAAGCGGAGGGGCTGGAGCGGGCCAAACTCCTGGCGACCGCCTTGGAGCCGCTGCCGGTGGCGTTCCTGAGCTTCTATGGCGATCTCACCAAGGAAATCCAGGAGCTCGATAAAGAGAACCAGACCGGGTTCAAGGCTAAGCTCAGCGAAATCGAACTGGCTGGACTTGAAGGCGAAGTCCGGTCGTTGAGCCGCGCCGGAAAGACGGCCGAGGCGCTGGCCAAGGTCGACGCCTTCATCACCGCCAACAACGCGACCGGCGAACTGCAGCAAAAGGCGCTGCTGGCGAAGCTGAACGCCTATCCGCCAGGTAATCTGGAGAGCGTCACCGCCGCAGACCTGCTCATGGACCAGATCATCGCCCTCGATGCGACCACGCCGACCGCCAAGAACTGCCAGGCCATCAAGGGACGCATCGTCCAGATCAAGGCCCAACTCACGGCGCCAGCGGTCGAGAAGCCAGCGGTCGAGAAGCCCGCCGCCATACCCGCGCCCTGAGCCCCGAACGGAGGCACCGCTGGCATGGACTCAACCAGATTGAAGATTATCGGCACGGACACCGTCGTCCCGCACGCCGCCAACGATACCGCGTGCCTGCTGCTGAACTCCGACTGCCTCGTGGATGCGGGCTGGAATGCCGCCATCGCCATGCGCGCCTTCGGCTGCGATCCCATGGCCGTGGATACCCTGTTCATCACCCACTGCCACCACGACCACTATCTGGGTCTGCCGCACCTGCTCTTCTACCATGCCATGCGCCGCAGCGAACGCCCGGACAAGCCGCCGCTAACCATCGTCGGGCCCAAACCGGACATCGGCATGGTAGTGGAGCGCGCCCTGAGCTTCCTGCGCCATGACCAGTTTCCTGAGGTTGCCGCACTCCCCCACGTGGTCGCCCTGCAAGCCGGGGATACCTTCGAGACGGCCCGCCTGAGTGTGACTACGGCCCCCACCGTCCACCCGGTGGTCGGACTCTGCTACCGCTTCGCGGATCTCCAGACGGGCGCCGTGGTCGTCGTCTCCGGCGACACCGCCTTCCACCGCCCCCTGGCTACCCATGCCAGCGCTGCCGATGTGCTGGTACACGAAGCCAGCCGCGGCCCCGGGGAGAGCCTGCCCAATGCCCGCGGCGGCCATTCCGGCGCCGTCGACGCGGCCCGCATCGCGCTGGAGGCCGGCGTCAAGCGTCTGGTCTTGGTACATTACCCACAGTCGGCACGCGACGCGGTCCTGGCCGCGGCTCAGGCCATCTTTCCCGCCAGCCACGCCGCCCTGCCCGGCCAGGAATTCATCCTGCCGTAGGGCCGTTGCCGCGCAGGATTCCGGCCTTCGTCCTTGGGTTCTTTGTCCTTTGCTATTTGACCCTCGTCCTTGACTTGCGGGAGGCCCCCGCCCTGCCCCTCACCGGCGAGGTGCAGGGGCGGCTTCGCCGTCACGCTGGCGGGTCACGGCGATCGTGGTCCGGGTCACCTTCTCGAAGGCGCCCGCGAAGGCGTCCTTGGGCACGTCTCCGCGCTCGACGGCGGCACGCACCTGATCACGGTGCGGCGACCCCACCAGGTCCAGGGCCGGCTGCAGCAGCTCTTCCACCGCGGACAGATGCCGACGAATCTTGCCTGGGTCCGCTTTGAGAATCTTCAGGTAGCGTTCGCCGAGACGCTGGCGCAGCAACTCCTCGTTGTAGGTGACCTCGGTAGCGTGCTGAACGCGTACCCTCACCGGCCGACCGGCAACCACAGGGAACCAGAAGAGCTCCGTAAAATCGGCCAGGTGATTCGCCAGGCGGTCCTTGAGCCGCGCTTTCTCGTCGTCCAGTCGCCGCGTCTCGTCCTGGATCTGCAGGTAGCGAGCGAGCAGCTTCTCGACCTCGGGCGTCAGGGTCGTGCCGTTCATCTCAGCCTCCCTTTCCTGATGGCGCTACGGATAACCGCGGCCGCAAGAAGACCTACAACGCGGCCTTTACTAGCTAATATATACTCGTCTATCAGAAAATGCCAAGGAGGCCATGAGAGAAGAATGGCGACCTGTGCAATAAGGATGGGCCGTGGTATTCAGCCCCAAAGGGGCGTTCCGGGCGCCCAGGGCAACGCCCTGGGTACCCGTCCACAGCGCGGTTTGAGCCCTGAAGGGGCGGACCATGCGGCCTCGGTGCGGAGGTATGGCAGATAGCTCGCCCCTACAGGGCTCAAACCCATAACC
>CAIZKT010000893.1:0-3301 GCA_903933565.1 uncultured Victivallales bacterium
ATGCGGGCATTCTTCCGGGCGGCAAGGCCAAGATCATCACGGACATGCGTGCTCGCGGTCCACGTGTTGTCATGGTGGGCGCCGCGCGATATGGACTGCGTGCGGCAGAGGGCCGCGGACGCGGCCCGTCGACGCCGCTTTCACTGCCGGCGGTACGGCGGCGGTCGTTTCTTGGAACAGCGCCCGGTCGCGCAGGGCAATCGTTCCGTTCGGTTTCAGCCTCTCCCAGGCTGTGGGTTGCGGGCTGTGCCGCGGTCCCTTTGCCGCTCTTTTCTTGAGTTGGCCGGGTCAGGCCAGGGCGAGATCGGTCCGCAGGAGGGCTTCGAGCAGTTCGTCATGAACGCTGGCGTAGGGCAGGGTGCCGAGGATCAACGGCACCATATCGGCAGCATAGCCGCCGCGGGCGGCGACCGTGTGGTCGGGGGCGTAGCCCACGGAGTCGTTGGTGAGGCCGGCCACCCAGGTATGGGGTCCGCGGGCAGCCCGGACGATGTCGTTCTTGATGGCTTGCATGGTCTCGAAGCCGCTGCCGAGCAGGCTGAGCGGGCCCAGGCGCAGCCCCATGATCTCAGTGGGATCGGCCAGGTTCTCCCCGCGTCCGGCGCGGGCCAGCATCTTGCGCAGTGCCAAGGCGTAGACCATCTCCATGCGCACCGTGCGGTTGCCTTCGCTGAAGTCGTCATGGGCATCCAGCCGGTGCAGGAAGGCCTCACAGGTCTCGAGGCGCGATTGCAGTTCGGAGGCGCCCCAGGGTTTGCGGGTAAAGACCAGGCGTTGGCGGTGGGTCACCACGCGGTCCACCGCCAGCGGCGCCGCCAGGCCCATGGCCCGGCGGACCGCATTGGCGTAACGCGAGGCGAGGACATCGAGCGCCAGGAGCGATTCCGGTTCGGGTTTGTGGACCACGCAGGTATTGACGTCGCCTTGGGCGCCCTGGATGAACAGGCCGGTGACGCCGGGGTTCTCGCGTTCCAGCATGCCGGTGGCCACACCGCAGTAGTCGCCGTGGATGTAGCGGGTGGCTTGGCAGCAGGTGACCGGATGGCAGCCGAAGTGACTGACGAAACCGCGGAGGGCGCCCGCCGCATCCCGCGCCGTGAGTACGCGACAGACGGTGTCGGTGAGTTCCGGTTTGGCGGGCCGCCAGGAGTCTTTGAGCACCTCTTCGAGCGGCGGTGCGTCCTTGTCGTACTCGCGGTTCAGGCCGATGCCCTCGCAGGGCGCTTCGGCGTACTGGAACGTGCCTTCGGACAGGTCGCCCAGAGCCTGGATGGCGGCGCGAGCGAGGCGGGCGGGCAGGGTCTCGCAATAGGGCGGATCGGGTTCCCCCCAGCCGCTGTAACTGCCGGTGGCGGGTCCGCTATGGGTGTGACTGCAACAGACCATCAAGCGTTCTGGCGCCAGGCCCGTCTGACGTTGGACCAGGGCCCGGACGGAGTCGGTCATGGCCAGGGTGACGCCGATCAGATCACAGGCGACCACGACCACGGTGTCGCGGTCCTGCTCGACCGCCATGGCGCGGGCCCAGAGCCGGTCACGGATGCCGATGCTGTGGCGGCAGCGGAAGGGCCCGAAGCCGCACAACTCGACCCCGACCCGCGGCGTGATGTCCTGTCTGCCAAAACCAATGCGCATAGGGAATTGCCTCCTGAACTCAGAGCCTCAGACTCCGGTCGGGCAGATACCATAGCGTCAGAGGGCAGGAAACCACCCCGCCCTGCGCTACAGGGCTGTTTCAAGAAAGAGACCCCCGCTAGATCTGGCAGGCGTCTGCCCTGGCCCCGCTTGCCGCCCTGGAACCCGCGATGCCTAGCCCGTTTCCGGGCAGGTTCGCGGTATCCGCCGTCGGCAAGACCCCAGAGACGGCGGAAGCCCCGGCTGGGCCGGTGCGGACCGCCGGCTCCAAGGCGCCGACCGCCCGGGAAAAGAAACGGCCCAGCCTGTGTTAGCGTGCAGGCAACCAGCCGGTGACCTTGGCCAGCAGTCGGGTGGTCTCCACGAAGTTAGCCCAGGAGACATCCGCAGGCACGCCGTGATCGCAGCCCGGGATGTAGCCCCCCTCGGCGACGACGGGCGCGATGCGGTCGATTTCGGCCTTGAGCGCGTCGCCGCCCTTGGCCATGGCGCGCTTGTCGACGCCGCCGCGAAAGGCGATATCGTGGCCGAACTCGCGCCGGAAAGCGACGATGTCATTATGCGCCGCCACCTCCATGGGATCGCAGACGTCGAAGCCGGATTCGATCCAGATGGGGATCAGTTCGCCGACATAGCCGTCGGAATCCATCGAGAAGACCTTGACCCCCGCCTGGCGCAGGGCGCTATGCCAGGCGTCGTAGGAGGGCTTGAGGAATTCGCGGGTCATGGCGGGTGAGATCATGCTGTGGGCTTTGAAGGCCATGTCCTCGGAGAGGTGAATCTCGTCGGGGATGAGGTAGCGGAAGCCGTTCTTGAGCAGGCGCAGGACATAGTCGGTCCAGAACTCGCACATTTCGCGGACGAAGGCAGGGTCCTCGATCAGAAGCAGGCACAGTCCTTCAAAGCCGCACCATTCGCGCAGTTGCCAAAAGGGGCCATGGAACGACCAGGAGATGAAGTGGTCGCGGTCGCGCAGGCGTGCGGCCAGCTCGGCGGCCTGGGTCGGCAGTCGGGCCGGATCGTCCGGGTTGTAGCGCCACTTCAGGTTTTCCCAGTCCGTCCTGGATTCCACCGGGCACTTGATCCAGCGCCGGGTGACGAAGTCGATGGCATTGCGCAGGTAGATCGGGGAGAACTCGAGGCCAATCTCGCAGATGTTGCCCTTCCAGTCCTGAACGACCTGGCTGTTGGGGCGCAGCTCGATGACCTTCTCCTCAAACATGGGCATCATGCGGTGGTCGACGCCGAACCCAGCGCCGCCGGTTGGCCAGGGGATGACGCCGCCGGCCTGGCGGTATGCGTACTCCGCGATCTCGCCGGGCGAGACCGTCTTGGGGAGGCCTTCGGAGTACCAGCGTGCCCGGGTAGACTCACGGCCGCCGCCGACCCCAAGCGGGACTCGGTCAGGCGTGCCGAAGAGCAGGGCTGCCAACATGCGTTGACGAGAGGTCATGGCCTGGATTCCTTCCTGCGCAGCACCGGGGGGAGTGCCGTCGCTCGACTCCAATGCGTCTTCCCGGCAACATAGGGCCAGTCCAGCCCGTGGGCCACTCCGGCAGGGCTGTTCCCAGGGCTGTTTCAAAGTTGGCAGCCTGGTTGCCTGTGAGAGCGTGAGGACGTAAAGAAACAGCGACCTGTGCAATAAGGATGGGCCGTGGTATTCAGC
>CAIZKT010000894.1:0-2955 GCA_903933565.1 uncultured Victivallales bacterium
ATACCAGGGCTGTTTCAAGAAACGACCGCCGTCGTACCGCCGGCCGTGAAAGCGGCGTCGACGGGCCGCGGACGCGGCCCTCTGCCGCACGCAGTCCATATCGCGCGTCGGCCATGTGGACTGCGCGTGGCAAGGTCGCCGACGGCGACCGCGACACCGCTTTGGCTTGGCGCCTGTGCCATGACTGACGGCGTGTGTTCTCGCGCAACCAGATACGGCAGACAGACCACGGGTTGTTGCGACGCCCAGCCCAGTTTCTTGAAACAGCCCTGTGAGGATACCGGCAGCTTGGCGTGCGCGGGGATGGTGAAGGGCCTGCCCCCGGGCTACGGCATGGGCGCCACCGTGCCGTGGGCGGCGCACTCCTCGACAATCTGGGTAATGGTGGCACGCGGGCAGGCACGCCGGAAGTAGGCCCGGTCCGCCACGACGATGAGCTTGCCACGAGCGCGTGAGATGGCCACGTTCAGCAGGTTCGCCGCAGCTGCCCCGGGCCGGTTGCCGGCGAGGAGCACGCCGGGCACAAAGGGCTCGGTATCGACGGTATCGAGGATGATCAGGTCGCGCTCGTTGCCCTGGAAGCGGTGTACGGTGCGGCACTCGACGCGGTCGGGGCCGATGCCGAGCTGCTTGAGACAGGCGCGGAGGGTGCGGGCCTGAGCCGTGTAGGGCGTGATCACCGCGATGGAGTGCAACTCGGCCTGGACTGCCTGCCGCACCAATTCGGCGACGGCGCGGGCGCTGCGTTCGTTGTAGCGCTAGGGGCCGGGTTCGGCGGCGATGCAGGCGGTATGGCCCGCCGTGTCCACCAGGACCACGGCGCAGCCGGGAAACGGCGCCGCCAGCACGATGTGTTGCAGGTCGGCGGCGGTGACGGCTTGGCGCAGGCGGCCGTGGTAGAACAAGCGGCTGACGATGTCTCCGATGGCCGGGTGCATGCGGTACTGCTCGTCCAGCATGGAGACCAACGGCGAGGCGAATGGCTTGGGCGCCGCCACCGCGAAGATGCTGCGGGCCATGGCGCGCAAGACGAAAGGATCCCGCGACTGCACGATGGAGGGCAACTGCATGGGATCACCCACGACAATCACCTTGGACCGTGCCCGCGCCGCACTCAGGAACAGGGCTGGCAACAAGACCATGCCGGCCTCTTCGATCACCACGGTGTCGAAGCTCTCTTCGTGCAGGAAGCGGTTGATGCTGACCGCAGTCGCCGTGGCGGTCACCAGACGGGCTTCATGTACCAGTCGTCGTTCCAGATCGTCGAGACTCTGGTGCAGGTCCAGCAGGGCCTTGTCGGTGGCAACAAGGACGCGGTCCAGCCGCAGCAGGCGCCGTTCGATGAAGGCCAGGCGGGCGCCGGTATCGAGATCATCGAACCGCCTGGCGAGGGCAGGGGAGAAGGCGGCGGCAAGCCGCGCGTGCGGCATCTCGGCGGCCTGGGCCTGGCCGCTGAACAGGTCAATCTGCCGGGGGCCAGGCGTGGCCAGCAGCCGTTGGTGTAACTCGGTGCAGGCGTCACGGTGGGCGCAGATGCGGTGGCGGCGTTCGCGCCGACGCTCACGACGCGCCAGAATAGCCGCCCCGCGCTGTTCGGCCAAGCTCCTGGGGGTCAGCGCTTGCCACTCCGCGTCCGGCGAGCCGATGCGCACGGTCTGGCCGTTCGCCAGCCAGGTCGCGGCCTCATGGGTCCGCTGCAAGGCCAGCAGCACCTGATCCACCGCGGCGTTGGTATTGGAGGTCACCAGGATGCGCTGCCGGTGTTCGAGCAGTTCGAGCAGGAGGCGTGCCAGCAGGGTGGTTTTGCCGGTGCCCGGGGGCCCCCAGACGAAGGCGCAGGAGCTCTTCATGCAGTTGCCCAAGGCCATGCCCTGGCTGCGGTTCAGGCCGTCATGCCGCAGCGCCAGGCGTTGGACGTGGTATTCGGGCGGCAGGCAGCCGAAGGCCATGAAGGCCCGGCGCAGGCTGTCCACCTCGACTCCTGCCAACGCCGCCAGCGCTTCCCCCAGCCGCTGGTAGAGGAACCAGGGGTAGACCACCAGTCGGAGGTCGGCGCGCGCCGGGGGCAGGGCGACCTGGCTCTGAAAGGTCACCACTGTCGCGTCGACGGTCAGCAGGGTGACGGGCAGTTCCGCCGTCTCCAGGCGCAGGCGGCACTCCATGTCGGGGATGAGTTTGTCGGCGCGCGCTGACAGGTCGGCACGATACACCCAGACGCGCCCCTCGCCGCCCGGGACCAGTTCCGTCAGAGTGGTCAGCGGCACCTCGGCCGGGCCGAAGCGCTGCCGGACCGCGTCGCTCTCCAGTGCCAGCGCCTTCTGGAAGGTCGAGAGGAAGCGTTGCCGCAAACCGTTGAGGTCTTGTGCTGGCACAGGTTGTCAGTGGCCTTCGCTGTCAGCGTGCAGAGTGATCGAGTGCTGGGTGCCGCCGTCGTCAGATCGGCTGGCACGCGCCTCGCCGTCGGCGACGGCGCCGACGAGTCCCAACATAATGCACCTCCGCCGTTGAGCATCTTGACTGTTCCGGGTTCGATTTCCGGGTTCCGGGTTCAGCCGGGCCTCCGGCTGGGGCCGGACATAATGGAATGAGACTTGCGGTGCGGTTCCCATTCCGATCCGGCCGGGACGCGCCGAACGAGGGGCGGAATGGGAAGCGCCTCGTGTCCTGCGAGGTTGTTGCACGTCTCATACAAGCAGAGCCCGTTGGGGCAGGGAAATGCACCTGAGTTGTAATAATGGTAGAGTCGGGAGTGACAGCAACAACCCTTCATTACCGCCTCGCGCCAGGCGGGCGCCAGGCGTGGAGAACCAGTCGGCTCGACCGTCCTAATCCGCCGGGCGCCAGACGGGCGCCAGGCGTGGAGAACCGGTCGGCTCGACCGTCCTAATCCGCCTCGCGCCAGACGGGCGCCAGGCGTGGAGCAGCGGTCGGCTCGACCGTCCTAATCTGCCTCGC
>CAIZKT010000895.1:0-6791 GCA_903933565.1 uncultured Victivallales bacterium
GCAGTCCAAAGCTTGGCCTGTCGGCCGGCGCGGTATGGGACTGAGTTCGGGCGGGGACCGCCGGCTCCAGACGGGGATACGGCGGAGACCGCCGGCTCCAGACGGGGATACGGCGGAGACCGCCGGCTCCAGACGGGGATACGGCGGGGACCGCCGGCTCCAGACGGGGATACGGCGGGGACCGAGGGGTTCTGCCAGAGCCTCGCTTGCTTTCCGATTCCGGGGGCGGTAGGCTGTGCGGACGATCCGAGCCTAGCCAGCGCCGGCTCCGGAGAGGATGGCGCCCTGAACGCCGTAGAACCACAGGAGATCACTGCCGATGTCATTTGATCTGAACGCAAAGGTAGCCTTGGTGACGGGCGCCGGCTCGGGCATCGGTGCGGCGATTGCGGAAACGTTCGCGCGGGCGCACGCTCGCGTCATCGTAACGGATCGCGATGAGAAAGCCGGCCGCGAGACGCTGGCGCGGATCCGCGCGGCCCAGGGGGAAGCGGAGTTTTTGCGTCTTGATGTGACCAGCGAGGCGGACTGCCAGCACGCGGCCGAACTGGTGACGCGCCTGGACATCCTGGTGAACAACGCGGGGATCGGCCACGTCGGCACGATGCTGACGACGGCGGGCGCGGATATGGACCGCCTGTACGCCGTCAACGTGCGAGGCGTGTTCAACGTCAGCAAGGCCTTTTTGCCCGGCATGATCGCGCGCCGGTCGGGGGCGATCATCAACCTCGCCTCGATCGGCGGCGTGGTCGGCATCCGTGACCGGCTGGCTTATTGCGCCACGAAGTTTGCCGTGGTCGGGATCACCAAGAGCATGGCGCTCGACCACGCGCTCGAGGGGGTCCGGGTCAACTGCATCTGCCCCGGACGAGTGGAGACGCCGTTCGTGCAGGCGCGGCTCAAGGAGTACCCGGACCCGGCCAAGGCCTACCGAGAGATGGCCGCCACGCAGGCGCTCGGGCGCATGGGCAAGCCCGAAGAAATCGCGGCAGCGGCCCTGTATCTGGCCAGCGACGAGGCCGCCTTCGTAACCGGCACCACCTTCATGATCGACGGCGGCTGGAGCGCGGGGAAGTGAGGTCCTGGTCGGCGCCTGGGGGTGGTGCCTACACCGGTTGCGTGTAGCTCGGCGTACGGCAATAGCAGCGCATGCCCAGGCGCAGGGTGAGGCTGCGGCCTGGGGGCAGGACGACTGTCAGGTGTGGGCTCTTGACGGGCAGGCTTGGCGCGGCCTCGGCGGTCCCGGGGGCAGCCGGGTCGAGTTCGAGCGCAGCGACGAACTCGTGTTCGGCGAAAGCGCCGGCTTGCAGGATCAAGCGCCGCGTCTGGAGGGGGTTGAGGTTGACCAGGGTAAGGGTGGTGCTCTCGGCATCGAGGGCGCTGACCAGGGCGGCGACATCGGGGGGTAGGCCCGGGCGTCCCGCCTCGGCATCGAAGCTGCGCAGGCGGACGTGCAGCAGGCCGCCGTGATAGAGAATCTGCGGCCCGCCACAGGTCAACTGCAGTAGCGCCTCGGTGCAGACCGGGTTGATCTGTTGCCAGTGATGGACGTCCCAAGTCTCGGGGTCGGTGCTATCGTGCGCCATGGTGTCCAGGCGCCGCAGCATCTCGGCCCACTGGGTTTCGAGGATCTGCCTGGGATAGTCCGGATTCCGACCGCTGAGGTAACCGTACCAGGGCGCGGTATGGATGTCATCGCCTTTGCCGCGGCCGGGCAGCAGGCGGGTCCAGTCCGTCTGGCGCTCGGGGAAGCGTTCCAGGCGCGCCGCATCCTGCGGCTCCTGAGAGAGGTACCAAAGCAGCAGCGGATACTGCGGAGCCAGCGGCCGGTAGGCGGTCCAACCCGCGTCGGTATGCCGGTGCGGGATGAGGAGCTGTCCGTTCTCGATACGGCCGAGGTCGAGCATCCGGTCGATTTGGCCGCGTGGGATGTCCAAGTAGCGCCGGTCACCCGTCAGCAGCAGTGCATTGCTGGCGGCGATCAGGAGCGGTTCGATGATGCTGAAGAACCCGTGCGGCCAGCGCCAGCCATAGTAGCCGCCCCACCACTTGCCGTCCATGCACTCGCCGATCTTGCCTGAGGGGCCCACGTTGTCCGGGCAGAGTCCGCCATTGGCAGCGATACGGTCGGCCCAGGCGCCGAGGTAATCGAGGACCCAGCGGCGGTAGGACTCGTCGCCGGTGTAGAGGTAGGCGTTGGTCATCAGGCTGGTGGCGGTGAGGTTCAACGGCACATCGCCGCGCATCTGGCGCTGGTTGAGCAGGCGCAGAATCTCGGCGTAGACCCGGTCGTCATTCCAGTCCGCCTGCGCTCCGCTGACGCCGGGGATATCCTCGAAGGGGGCCGGGTAGTGGGCCAGGATGGCGCGGTGGGTGGCCCAGTCGTCCCAGGAGTTCTCCAGACGCGGGCCACGGCTGCCGGTGATGGGCGAGCGCAGCAGGCGGAGGCGGGCGTCCCAGTTCGGCGCCTCGGGATCGTCGCCGTTGTACATCCGGGCAAAGCGCAGGGCGCGCTCACGGTCCGCCGCGACAGTGGGATCGGCGAGCCCGAAGTAGTACAGGTAAATCGAACTCTCGCCGTGATGCATCCAGTCGTAGTAGGCGTCGAACTCGCGCCAGACCTGGCCGTAGGCGGTGAACTGGCGGGTCACGGCGTTCCACAGGAGGCGGCTGCGCCGATGCACATCCGCACTGCCACCGAGGGCGTAGAACAGCGGCCAATTATGGTAGCTCTCGTAGCCATCGTCGGAGCCGTCCATGCCGGGCCACTCACGGCGCCAGATGAAGGTCCCATCGGCGCGGGTATAGCGCTGCTGGAAGGCCGGCGCCGCCTCATTCATTCGTTCGATGAGATGCCGCTGGGCCAGGGCCCAGGCGGGGGGCGGTAGCACTCGCGTCGCCGTCAGCGTCGAGATCACATCCAGACTCCTTGCACGCATCGCGGGCTCCAGCCGTATCTGGGGTACCGCGAACCCGCCCGAAACGGGCTTGGCATCGCGGGCTCCAGCCGTATCTAGGGTGCCGCGAACCCGCCCGAAACGGGCTTGGCATCGCGGGCTCCATCCGTATCTGGGATACCGCGAACCTGCCCGAAACGGGCTTGGCATCGCGGGCTCCAGCCGTATCTAGGGTACCGCGAACCCGCCCGAAACGGGCGATGGCATCGCGGGCTCCAGGGCCAGACGCGGGGTTCTGGAGCCTCTAGGGTTCCAGGGGCCACAGACGGTAGAGCAGCACCTGGACGCCGGCAGGGAAGCCTTGGCTGGCGTCGCAGGAGAAGGTGACCGTGTTGAGGCCGGGCTGGAGCTCAAGAGGCGTGCCGCTGGCCACGACCGGCGCTGACGGCTTCATGCTGCCGGGCCAGAACGTGGGGCTGCCCTGCCCTTCGTCCGTGAGCCCTTGCCGCGGCTGCAAGGTCACGTTGTAGGTCAGCTTCGCGGTCCCGACCGCGAAGGACGGGATGCACAGCGGTCGGACCGGCAGCAGCGCCGGAATCGCCCGCAGGTCGTCGAACCTGACTCGCACGGAAGCCTGTGCCGGAATGCTGTTGAAGTAGAGCACGAGGTAGTCGACGCTGGACCAGTCGAATCTCGGGGCATCGAGCATGGGGAAGACGTGTAGGCGCCAGCCCTTGTAGTTCATGACCGGCAGCCAATTGGCGTGTTGGCCTTTGGTGTCCCAGAGCTGGAAGCGGATCATCTCACCGCCGCCATCGCCGTAGATCCACAGCGCCAGGGCCTGGTGGGCACTGAGATCAAGCGGAGCGGCAAAGCGGCGCCCGATGCCGCCCCAGGCCTCAGGCCCGCCGGCGTTGGCGGCGCTGAAGACCGCGCAGCCCGAGCCGACCTTCGCGTCTTCAGCGCTCGTCGTGAAGCCCAGGGTGACACCCGCGCGGGCCACGCCCGTGGGGGTGATCTCCTTCTCGCCTCCCTGGATGAACTTCTCGTACGAGTTGCGTTCGCTCGCCGCATAGGCGCTGAGGTCGTCGAAGGTCTCGATGGTCAACGCTTTCGGGTCGTTGTAGTCGGCGGCCGGGGCTTCCTTGGCGCCGCGCGTGACCTCGATCCCGAGTCGACATGGGAAAGGCTGATCGTTGGTGAGGGTCCAGACATTCTGCTGGCCGTCCAGTTGGTCGACAAAGCGCGGTTCCTCGTAGGCGGCCCGGCTGAGGGTCCAGCCGCCCTTGCCATCCTCGAAAAGCTTAAAGTCCTTTTGGGGCACTTTGAGCTTTTCCCGGACGCTGTCGGGGAAGAAGCGGGCCAGGCGACACTGTTCATAGCGCCCGATCATCTCGAGCATCTGTCGGCCCTGCGGGTGGGCCTCCATCGCGTCCAGTGAGGTCTCGATGGAGATGGAGCCGTCGATGCCGATGGTCTTGGCGCAGACGTACTCGATCTGGTCGGGGCGCACTTCCTTGAACATGTAGTACCAGCCCACGTCGGAGCGGGTGTAATTGGCCGCCATGCCGAGCATCCCGGGCAGGCGCTCATCGAGGTAACCCTTCAGGTCACCGTGGCCATCGGCCGAGGCGCTGCGCGGGATGAGGTGCCAGCAGAGGTCCGAACCGGTGCCATTACTGGTTTGGTAGAGGATGTCCTTCTTGAACTTGCTGTAGTATCCCAAGTGCAACTTGTTGAGATAGTACCAGCGGTCCATCTGCGCATCCTGGATGCCATCGCTGGCGTCGAAGTACACCATGTCGAAGTCCGCGTCGTTGACCACGTCCGCAAAGTTGCTGGTGACCTCATCGGCCAGCGTACTGTCGGGGTTGAGCAGGAAGTAGCCCCACAGCACCGGCAGGCCCTTCGCCTCGGTCCCCGCGGTATGCGCCGCGGCTTGGGTGCCGAACATGCCACGCTGGCAGCGGACGAAACGCCAGGGCGGTCCGGCCTCGAGTTCGCCGACGCGGATGATCTCGTCGCCGAGACGGAGGTACTGCTGTGGCGAGGGCCCCGTGGAGGGCGTCTTTGCGGGTAGCTTGGGTTCTGCCGCCATGGGCAGCACGGTCGCCAGCGCGTCGATGTCCGCGGCCAACGACGGGCAGGGCACGGAGGCCAGGCGGTCGTCGGGCTTTGGCGTGACGTAGGGATCATTCGGCGAGATGGACGGGCCAAAGACATGGACCCCGGCGCCGAACCCGGCATCGTGAATCTTCTTGACTGCCCGCTTCAGGCTGGCGCGACCGTCCGGAAAGTTGGCCAGATTGACGTCGTAGTGGCCGTGGTTGGCCAGCCAGTTATCCTTCAGGAAGATGATCGTGCCAAACTTGGCAATCTTGGCGTACTCGAGGGTCTTGTCCAGGCTCTGCTCGGAGGCGTCGACCATGAACAGGTAGGAGCGGCGGACCGGTTCCGAGAAGCGAGCCCACTTGCCCTCGAGTTGCGGGGAAGGGAGGCCGTTGGCGCGCTCCGCCTCCATGATGGCCGCATTGAACTGGCCGAACGGCGCCGCGACCAGGGCAAACTTGGCGCCGACCATGCCGTGCTTCGCGGTGCATAACGCGCCCAACCCCTGGATGTCCTTGCCGTAGGACCTGGGCCGGTTGGTGACGTTCACCGAAGTACCGAAGAAGCAGACGCCGAGTTCGTCGTCGTAGGTGGCGTTGAAGGCGCTGGCAACCGTTTTCAGGCGACGTACGGGAAACGCCAGGGTCAGACTTTCCACGTCCGCGGGCTGAACCTCGGTCACCTCAAAGAGCAGATGCTGCGCCCGGGGCACAACGCGCAGAGTGACCTGTACCGCGGGGTCCAGGAAACGGGCCTTGAGCAGCTCGCCGTCGCGCGACAGCGAATACAGCGGCAACTCCATCCCGTTGCGGGTGACGGTCAGCACTCGCAAGGGAGCGCTGGCCACCGCGAGGTCCTTGGCCAAGGGCTTGCAGAGGAACTCGCGCACCTCGCCCGCCGCGGACAGGCGCAGCCGCAGGAGCTCGTTCTCGAGGGTGATGTCCGGCGCCCCGGCCGGAAGCTCAGGCAGGGCCAGGGGTTCGAGGGTGACGTCGTCCACCTCGGCAGACTGGCCTGGGTCGAGGGTGAGCGCGAGGGCCGAGCGGAGATAGCCCGCGCTGGGGGTCAGATAGAAGCCGGTCAGCAGGCGCCAGTCGGCGCTGCGCTGGTTGGCCCGCGCTACGGTGGCGCCGCCGATGTGGCCATCCTCGTAGTACTCGTAGAAGTGGATCGAGGCCGGACCGCCGCGCACCCAGGCGGCCACGCGGTACCACATGCCCGGCGCCAGGCCGACGCACATCTGGAAGAGGTGAGCGGACTGTTTGGGCCCGGCGCTCAGGCGCACCAGGCGCTCACCCGCATGCGGCGACTCGCTGCTGATGGCAAGTTGGCCGGGGTAGGCATTGTTCAAGGTCCAGTTCGAAGGGACTTGCGGCGGTTCACCGAGCTTCCAACCCGATACCAGCCCGTCCAGGCCCGGCTTGGCGGGACTGAGAGCCTCGAAGCCGCCGTTCTGGAGCAGAGCAGGCGTCTGTGCCAGCGCCACCGCGGCCAGGGCGAGGTTCGCAACCATAAGCAGACGAGTACGCATAGAGTGACCTCCTAAGAAGACGTGATGCTAGGTTGCTCGCCTGCGGCCAGGCGCCTCTCCAAAATCCCCTGGAGATGCGGAGGGCTCCACCGCCAACGCGGTTTGGTGGAGATGCGGTGGGCTCCACCGCCAGCGCGGTTTGGTGGAGATGCGGTGGGCTCCACCGCCCGCGCCTGAGGCCAGGCGCCTCTCCAAAATACCCTGGAGATGCGGTGGGCTCCACCGCCCGCGCCTGAGGCCAGGCGCCTCTCCAA
>CAIZKT010000896.1:0-1941 GCA_903933565.1 uncultured Victivallales bacterium
CCAAGCATCATGTACAAGCCGCCAATGCGACATTCGCTGTGCCGCCCGCAGCGCAGACAAGGTGGCACCTCGGTCTGGAACCGTATGACATCCTGGATCTTAACCTGGAAGAACTCCCCGAGCATACGACGCAGTTGCAGCTCCGCGCCATCCAAATTCATTGCGCCGTTGACGATGAGTACGACGGGCTTCCCGGCAATGGGAACGGTCACATGCCGGTAGCCGAAAAAGCGTTCCAGGAATGAGTAACACAGTCCGTTGATCCCGTCGAAATAGACTGGGGTACCGATGACCAACGCATCTGCTTCACGAATCGCCTCGTACCACGGAAGCAGATCGTCCTCCAGTATGCAGCGTTGAGGCCGGGCGCATCGGGCAACGCAGCCTTTGCAGCCCGAGTAGGTCAATTCCGAGAGTTTGACAAACTGCGTGTCCTGCCCAGAGCCTTCGAGCACGGCCTTGACCATCCGGTCTACATTTCCTTCGCGCCCCACGCCACCTGAACTGAATCCGAGTATCTTCTTCATAGAGTTCATCTCCTAACCTCTTGCGCTACCACGACTCCCGTTTGCCGGACGACACCCGCCAAGGCAGCGTTGACCCGCACAATCCTGTCCTGATACTGGAAGCGATTCCAGTTGTCTGGCGCACGCAAGGTCAGGATGCTCGACAGTCCGACCTCAATCTCCTGTCTCCGCAACAGGTCGGCCAAAGCCAGGATGTGCGCCACGATCCGCTCCTCGGGTTCCTGAATCCCATTGATCCCGATCAGCATGAACACCCGTGTCGGCTCGTAAGGGAGCACGTCATCCGCGAGGCGGAGACGGAGACCGTAGACGTTGTCGCCGCCGATGCCCCGGTTCAAAATCGAAGGGTTGGGGAAGAACTCATGCAACGGCCAAGCCGCCGTGATCGAGTCCCCGTAGAAGAGGTTCATGACCGTCTTGACGGATGACCGCAACGTGCGGAACCGCTCGATCTCGGCGTAGCGCGGATAGGTTGAGTAGAACTTGACGATGGCATCCGTATGCCCCTGCTCAAACATCGTGATCTACCTCCAGTTCCACGAAGTCAGCTCATACGGATCTGGCACCCTCCACGCTTGCCACCACACGACGGCATCAGCTTCCCTTTCCCTGCCGTTCAGCTTGACCTTCAGCGTGAACTGGTAATTTACCCCAGCCACGACCTGCTGCCGTGCGCCCAAGATCCTGATCAGGGTCAGTGTTGAAGGTTGTGCGTCCTTCCCCTCCTGCATTGCTTTCTCTTCCGCCTTGACCGCAAAGTCCGCCGCCGCGATGACCTGCTTGTCGGTCACCGATGCTGCGGCATACCCACCAAGCAGGGGCGACTGTGTGCGGACTGCGGTGGCACACCCCGCGAGAAGGATCGAACCCACTATGCAGGCTGGGATGAATGTCGTTTTCATGCATGTTTCCTCGTTTTCCGCGTCCGGCCCAACGCCAAAGGCTCACCCCTACACCCGCGACCTGGGGTGCAGCAGTCAGTAGGTAAACAGCCCCGCGATGGAGTACTCCCTGCCGGTGGACACGGAGGTCAACCGGGTCAGTCCCCGGCGACCGGACTTGCGGTTCGGTTCTCCTCGTAGGTATCACGGCACCACTGCACCTCTTCCTTGGACCATCCCCCGAAGATCCAACCAGCCCCCAGTACCGCCAGGCAATCCATTTCCTCGCCGCCTGACCACCGGGTTCGCGTAGAGGCACCCTTCGCGAGGGCCTCATGGAAGCGATCTGCCGTCAGGCGCAGGTTGTACTGGGTGCCGTTGCATATCGCGATCACTACGCCGGTTTGGTCGTGGACGATGGCTGGAGTGCCGTACACCAAGCACCGGCATTCCCCGGGCAGGATTGCGCCGAGGTCATCCCAGACGCGCTGAACAATGTCCGGGTGACTTCCTTGGCTAAGGTAGGGCTGCGG
>CAIZKT010000897.1:0-16163 GCA_903933565.1 uncultured Victivallales bacterium
GGAGCGCTGAAGGCGCGCCTCCATACCAGCCCAGGGCAACGCCCTGGGAATAGGACGGTTATGGGTTTGAGCCCTGTAGGGGCGAGCTATCTGCCCTACCTTCACGCCGACGTCGCATGGTCCGCCCCTTCAGGGCGCAAACCTCGGGGAGGACAGGGACCCAGGGCGTTGCCCTGGGCGCCCGAAACGCCCCTTTGGGGCTGAATACCTCGGCCCATCCTTATTGCACAGGTTGAAAAGAAACAGCCCTGGCCGCAGAGCAGGTCGAACGCGACTCAGCGGCAAGCGCGCCCGCTATCTCAACGCCGCCCCGGGGGCGATCTCGGCTGCCGATCCAGGTTCCGGCACATTTTTGTGGCAGAGGGGGACGGGGGGCTTTGCCGCCGCGGCGTGCCCGCATCCAGCCGTGGCCCGCCGGAGTTCTCTGGCACGATAATGTGCCAGGGGGTTGTCCCCTCCCGTCCGTCCCGAGGCCTGTACCGCCCCCCGCAGGCGAGCCTAGTCGAGCCTGCGCTACGTGGCTTAGGACCGCGCCTCTCGGTTCGGCCCTGTACTTGGCACGGAAACGGCTAGGAGAGACGATGCAGCGAGCGGCTTCCGGGCGTATGTTCTCGGCGTGGTGTGGGGCGTCCTGGGCAGTATGACTGGCTTCTGTAGTGCGGCGGGGGGGGCAATCGGCGTTGACCGTGCCCCTGCCGACAAGTCGGGGTGTTGACGACAGGTGGGCGGCGGCAGGTCTGGGGGTGGCGGCATGAAGAAGCGGGAACAGGAGCACGTGACCAAGCACCTCTTCATCACCGGCGGTGTCGTCAGCTCCCTTGGCAAAGGGATCACCGCCGCCTCGGTGGCCCTGCTGCTGCGGCAGCGCGGCTACCGGGTATGCATCCAGAAGCTGGACCCGTACGTGAACGTGGATGCGGGCACCATGTCTCCGTACGAACACGGCGAGGTCTACGTGACCGATGACGGGGCCGAGACCGATCTTGACCTCGGGCACTACGAGCGCTTCGCCGACGTCTGCTGCACCCGCAATAGCAACTACACCACCGGTCGCATCTACCAGACCGTGATCGAGCGCGAGCGGCGTGGCGACTACCTGGGCAAGACGGTCCAGGTGATTCCCCACATCACCGACGAGATCAAGACCGCCATCCGCACCCTGGACGGGGCGGAGGTTGACATTGCCATCACCGAGATCGGCGGCACCGTGGGCGACATCGAGTCCCTGCCTTTCCTCGAGGCGATCCGCCAGTACCGCCAGGAGATTGGGACCCGCAACGGCCTCTTCATTCACCTCACTCTGGTTCCCTTCATTCGCGCCGCGCAGGAGATGAAGACCAAGCCCTCGCAGCAGTCGGTGGGCATCCTGCGCGAGATCGGCATCATCCCGGACATCCTGGTCTGCCGCTGCGAGCGACCCATGGAAGAAGAGCACGTGCGCAAGCTGGCACTGTTCTGCAACGTCCGCCGGGAACTGGTGATTCAGGAGGTCGACGTCGCTCACACCATCTACGAGGTGCCCCTGGAATTGGCCCGCCAGGAACTGGATACCTACATCCTCGAGATGCTCGACCTGCATGTGCGCGACCTAAAGCTGGACGATTGGTGCGCCTTTGTGCAACGCACCATCGCCGCCAAGACGCGGACCTGCGAGATCGCCGTGGTCGGCAAGTACATGAGCCTCAAGGACGCCTACAAGAGCATCTACGAAGCCCTCGCCCATGGCGCGGTGGCGAACGATCTGCAGTTGCACATCCGCCAGGTGGAGGCGACCGAGGTCGAAGCCAAAGGCGCCGCGGCGCTGCTGGCAGGCGTCCATGGCGTCCTGGTTCCCGGCGGCTTCGGCGACCGCGGCACCGAGGGCAAGATCCAGGCCATCGGCTACGCCCGGGAGCAGGGCATCCCCTTCCTCGGCATCTGCCTGGGTATGCAGTGCGCCGTGATCGAGTTCGCCCGTGGTGTTTGCGGCCTGGCGGAGGCCAACAGCCAGGAGTTTGCCCCCACGACGCCCGCGCCGGTGATTCACCTCATGGAGGAGCAGAAGAAGATCAAGGCGCTGGGCGGTACCATGCGCCTGGGCGCCTGGCCCTGCGACCTGCGCGACGGCACCCACGCGGCCACGGCCTACGGCGCCCTGCACATCAGCGAGCGCCACCGCCACCGTTACGAGTTCAATAATGACTACCGCACCCGCTTCGAGGCCGCTGGCATGGTCATCGCCGGCGCCTCGCCGGACGGTCAGTTGGTGGAAATGATCGAACTCCAGGACCACCCCTGGTTCGTCGCCTGCCAGTTCCATCCCGAATTTAAGTCTCGCCCCCTGAAGGCACATCCGCTGTTCAGGGGTTTCGTGAACGCCGCGGCGCAGCGGGCGGACGCCTCAACCAAGCCGTAAGCGGGCCGGCAGGGTCCGCGGGAACCAAGCATGAGCCAACCCGGCAAACCCAGAGAGTACTGCGGGCTGTGCGGCGTGACCGGCGGCGACCATGTTCTGGAACGCATCCAGAAGGGGCTGCACACGCTGCAACACCGCGGCCAGGAAGCGGCCGGGGTCATGGTCAGCGCGGGCGACTCCTGCCTGCTGCACAAAGCCACCGGTCTGGTCGAGCAGGTCTTTGCGACCATTCCGGCCCCCTGGTTTGACGAGGGGGTGAACCTGGTGCGCGGCATCAGCCACGTGCGCTACGGCACGGCCGGCGGCTCGATCGCCGCCAACGCGCAGCCGCTGTTGGTGAACATGGCCGGACAGACCGTGGGCATCGCGCACAACGGCACCCTCTGCAACGCGCCCAGCCTGCGTCGCGAACTCCAGGATGACGGGGCGCTGTTTCAGACCACCACCGACACCGAACTGATCCTGCATCTCATGGCTCGAGCCTTGCAGAAGCGTTGTCACGGCCAGCTCTGGGACGCCCTGGCCGAGGCGCTGGGCCAGCTCAAGGGCGCCTTCTCGCTGCTCCTGATGACCCCGGATGCCATGGTCGCCGTGCGTGACCCCTATGGCTTCCGCCCCCTCGCCATCGCCGACTATGACGACGGCGGCTACATGGTCGCCAGCGAGACCATCGCTTTCGGGGTCACCGGCGCCACCTACGTCCGTGAGGTCGAGCCGGGTGAGATGGTCATCTGGAACCACAGCAATCGCCTGGAGAGCCGCCGTTTCGCCGAGTCGCCGCGCCGGGCTCACTGCATCTTCGAGCATGTCTACTTCGCCCGGCCGGGCAGCTATGTGTTCGGCGACAGCGTCTACGAAGTGCGCAAGGCCCTAGGCCGACAACTCGCCCGCGAAGCCCCGGTCGAGGCAGACGTCATCGTGCCCGTGCCGGACAGCGGCCTCTATGCCGCCCTCGGCTTCGCCGAAGCCTCCGGGATTCCCCTGGACATGGCGCTCAGTCGCAACCACTACGTCGGCAGGACCTTCATCGACCCGGCGCTGACCTCCTCCCGCCTCAAACTGGCCACCAGCAAGCTGCAGCCCATCCCCGAAGCGGTCGTCGGCAAGCGGGTCTGCCTCATCGATGACTCCATCGTGCGCGGCAACACCTGCCGAGCCCGGGTCCATACCCTCCGCGCCGCCGGCGCCCGCGAAGTCCACCTGCGGGTGAGCTGTCCGCCCCATCGCTTTGGCTGCTACTTCGGTATCGACTTCCCGGAGCGCGAAGCGCTGTTGGCCAACAAGGTCCCCATGCGTGATCTTTGCCGCTCGCTGCGGCTCGACAGTCTGTCCTACCTGTCACAAGCTGGCATGCTGTCCTGCGTGCGGACGCGCCGGCCGGAGGACTTCTGCTGCGCCTGCTTCGACGGCGAATACCCCGTCTTGCCGGACGAGCTCGATAAGCGCTCCTGAACTCCCGCGAGAGGTGGCGCCAGAGATTGCGGGAGCGCCCGAAAAGGCTATAGTGCTGACCCGGCCGCCGGGGCGGACCTCGCCCCGCTGGCTTACCCTAAATAGACCTGTCGAAGTCGGCGCGGGACGCCCCGGTTACCGCCCCCGCGCCGCAGGTCAAAGCGGATGCGCATCCCATGCCCAGGCGCCAGGACATCAAGAAGATCATGCTGATCGGCTCGGGCCCGATCGTCATCGGCCAGGGCTGCGAATTCGACTACTCTGGCACCCAGGCCTGCAAGGCCCTGCGCGAAGAGGGCTTCGAGGTCGTGCTGGTCAACAGCAACCCGGCCACCATCATGACCGACCCGGAGTTTGCCGACCGCACCTACGTCGAGCCGCTCACGGTGCCTATCCTCCATGAGATTATCCGCCGCGAACGGCCTGACGCCCTGCTGCCGACCCTGGGCGGGCAGACCGCCCTGAACCTCGCCATGGCCCTGCACGACCAGGGCATCCTTGACCGCTACCGCGTCGAGATGATCGGCGCCAAGGCCGAAGCCATCCGCACGGCGGAAGACCGCTCTCTGTTCAAGCAGGCGATGATCGAGATCGGCCTCGACCTGCCGCGCAGCGGCTCGGCCCACACCCTGGCGGAAGCCTGGATCATCCAGCGGGACATCGGCGAGTTCCCCGTCATCATCCGTCCCGGTTTCACCCTCGGCGGCAGCGGCGGCGGCATCGCCTGGGACGCGGCCGGCTTCGAGGAGATCGTGCAGCGCGGCCTGGCCTACAGTCCGATCACCGAGGTGCTGGTCGAACAGTCCGTCCTCGGCTGGAAAGAGTACGAGCTCGAGGTGATGCGCGACACCAAGGACAACGTGGTGATCATCTGTTCGATCGAAAACGTCGACCCCATGGGCGTCCACACCGGCGACTCGGTCACCGTGGCGCCGGCCCAGACCCTCACCGACCGCGAGTACCAGCTCTTGCGCGATGCCTCGATCCAGGTGATGCGCAAGATCGGCGTCGACACGGGCGGCTCCAATGTCCAGTTCGCCGTGCATCCGGATACCGGCCGCCTGGTCATCATCGAGATGAACCCACGCGTCAGCCGCTCCTCGGCCCTCGCCTCGAAGGCTACCGGTTTCCCCATCGCCAAGATCGCCGCCAAACTCGCGGTCGGCTATACCCTCGACGAAGTCCGCAATGACATCACCCGCGTCACCCCGGCCTGCTTCGAACCGACCATCGATTACGTGGTCACCAAAGTCCCCCGCTTTGCCTTCGAAAAATTCCCCGGCGCCGATACGACTCTGACCACCCAGATGAAGTCCGTGGGCGAGGCCATGAGCATCGGCAAGACCTTCAAACAGTCCTTCCAGAAGGCCATGCGTTCCCTGGAAGTCGGGCGCGCTGGCTTCGGGGCCGACGGCAAGGACGGCCCCTACCAAGCCCTCACCGACGAGGGCCTGGCCGGCGAACTGAAACGCCCGAACGCCTGGCGCATGTTCCAGATCCACGAGGCCTTCCGCCGGGGCTGGAGCCTCGAACGTGTGCGTGGCCTGACCAGGATCGAGCCTTGGTTCCTTGATCAGATGCAGGAACTGGCCGCCTACGAAGACGAGATTCGCGGTGCCGGCAGCCTCGACGGCCTGCGGCAGGACCCGCTGCGGCTGCGTCAGGCCAAGGAATACGGCTACTCCGACCGTCAGATCGCCTGGCTCCTCAGCGCCTCGGAAGACGCGGTGCGCCAGCTGCGCTACGCCCTGGGCATCCTGCCCACCTACGGCCTGGTGGATACCTGCGCGGCCGAATTCGAGGCCTGCACACCCTACTACTACTCGACCTACGGCGAGCGCGACGAGTGTCGGCCTTCTGACCGCCGCAAGATCATGATCCTGGGCGGCGGCCCCAACCGCATCGGCCAGGGCATCGAGTTCGACTACTGCTGCGTGCATGCCTCCTTCGCGCTGCGCGCCGCTGGCTTTGAGACCATCATGGTCAACTCGAACCCGGAAACCGTCTCCACCGACTATGACACCAGCGACCGCCTTTACTTCGAGCCGCTGACCCTCGAAGACGTCCTGCACATCTATGAACGTGAGAAGTGCTGGGGCGCCATCGTCCAATTTGGCGGGCAGACCCCGCTGAATCTGGCTCTCGGCCTGGCCGCCAACGGCGTCAACGTCATCGGCACCTCCCCGCAAAGCATCGAGGCGGCCGAGGACCGCGAGTTCTTCCGCCAACTGGTCGACCGCCTCGGCATCCGCCAACCCGCCAGCGGCACCGCAACGCAGATCGAGGAAGGCGCGGCCATCGCCCGGCGCATCGGCTACCCGGTGCTTGTGCGCCCCTCGTTTGTGCTGGGTGGCCGGGCCATGGCCATCGTCTATGACGAGGCGAACCTGGCCCGCTTCATGGTCGAGGGGGTCAAGGCGAGCGAGGGGCGTCCGGTGCTCATCGACAAGTTCCTCGAAGACGCGATCGAGGTCGATGTCGATTGCGTGGCCGATGGCGAGACCGCGGTCATCGGGGCCATCATGGAGCACGTCGAGATGGCCGGCGTCCACTCGGGTGACAGCGCCTGCATGATCCCAACCCTCTCCCTCAGCGACGCGGTGCTGGCCGACCTGCGCCGGCACACCTACGACCTGGCCCGAGAACTCAAGGTCTGCGGCCTGATGAACGTCCAGTACGCCGTCAAGGGCGACGCCGTGTTCATCCTGGAGGTGAACCCGCGGGCTTCGCGGACCGTGCCTTTTGTCAGCAAGGCCATCGGCGTGCCCTTGGCCAAACTGGCGGCGCTGGCCATGGCGGGGTACAAGCTCCGCGACCTCGGTTTCACCCGGGAAATCAGACCGCGGCACTTTGCCGTCAAAGAGGCCGTGCTGCCCTTCGTGCGCTTCCTCGGGGCCGACATCGTGTTGAGCCCGGAGATGAAGTCAACCGGCGAGGTCATGGGCATCGATATGGACGTCGGCATCGCCTACCACAAGAGCCAGGAGGCGGCCGGTAACCCGCTGCCTGAGGGCGGCAATATCCTGCTGAGCGTCTGCAAGCGTGACCAGGAGGCGATGGTGCCTCTGGCCCGCATCCTGGTGGAACTGGGCTACGCGCTCTACGCCACCGATGGCACCGCCACCGTTCTGCGCAATCATGACATCAAGGCCCGCGCCGTCTTCAAGCTCAGCCAAGGCCGCCCCAATGCCCTCGATATGATCGCCGACGGCGAGCTCGGCTGGATCATCAACACGCCGACCGGCGCGGCCCCGCAGCAGGATGAGGTACGCATGCGCGTCAACGCGGTCATGAAGGGCGTGCCGATCACCACCACGATGAATGGCGTCAGCGCGGCTATTCAGGGCTTGCAGGCCCGCACTCGCCTCCGCGATATGACCGTCTGCAGTCTGCAAGAGTACAATCGGCACACGCCGTTTGACCTGGATATAGCCGCCTTGCCTGCCCTGCTGGAAGGAGGCGCGCCATGACTCCCGCCGCTGCATCCCCCTGGAACTGGAAGGTCCGGCGCGAGAAGCCCGCCTTCATCGCCTTCGAGGATGGCACGGTCCTGCGCGGCTACGCCGTGGGCGCTCCCGTCGATCAGGTCGGCGAGGTGGTGTTCAACACCGGCATGAGCGGCTACCAGGAGATTCTCACCGACCCCTCCTACGCCGGCCAGATCGTCACCATGACCTATACCGAAATCGGCAACACCGGCATCAACCCCGACGATACCGAATCGCGCCGCCTCTTCCTCCATGGCTTTATCGTCCATGAAATGTCCGAACCCCGGAACTGGCGCAGTACCGCCTCCCTCTCGCAGTACCTCACCGAAGCCGGCGTGCCCGCCCTGGCCGGCATTGATACCCGCAACCTCACCCTCAAACTCCGCACTCAGGGGACCCTCAAAGCCTTCCTCTGCTCGACCGGCTCCTGTTCGCCGGCTGAAGGCGTCGCCAAGGCCCGCGCCTGGGAGGGGCTGGACGGTCAGGACTACGCCGCCAAGGTCTCCTGCACCCAGCCCTACGCCTTCGACCCCGACGACACCCTTAGTTCGACCTGGGGTCTCGGCGGCCCCCTTCCTGCCGCGGACCTCTCCATCGTCTGCTATGATTTCGGCGTTAAGTATAACATCCTCAGGGGGCTGCGGCGCCACGGCATGCGCGTGACCGTGGTGCCTGCGACCACCTCTGCGGCGGCGGTGCTGGCGCTCAAGCCCGACGGCGTTTTCCTCTCCAACGGTCCCGCCGACCCCGCGGCCGTGACCTACGCCATCGAGAGCATCCGCCAGCTCCTTGGCAAGGTGCCGATCATGGGCATCTGCCTCGGGCACCAGTTGATCGGCTGCGCTCTCGGCGGGCGCACCTACCGCCTCAAGTTCGGCCACCACGGCTGCAATCATCCGGTGATGGATCTGACCACCCGGCGCGTCGAGATCACCAGCCAGAACCACAACTTCGCCGTCGATCCGGCCACCTTGCCTGCCGCGGCCGAAATCACCCACCTGAACCTGAACGACAATACCGTGGAAGGACTGCGGCATCGCGACCTGCCGCTGTTCTGCGTTCAGTACCACCCCGAGGCCGCGCCCGGCCCCCACGACGCCGCGTACCTATTTACTCGCTTCCGCAACCTGATCTCCAAGGCTTGATACGCTATGGCCAATCCCGCCACTGAACAGATTCTCATCCTTGATTGCGGCTCGCAGTACACCCAGCTCATCGCGCGTCGCATCCGTGAAGCGAACGTCTACAGCGAGATCGTCGACAGTCTGATCTCGCCGGCCGAGGTACGCGCTCGCGGCGTCAGCGGCCTGATCCTCAGCGGTGGCCCCGCCAGCGTGCATGAGCCCGGCGCCCCGGGTTGCGACCCGGCCCTCTTCGACCTCGGTATCCCCGTGCTGGGCATCTGCTATGGCCTGCAGTGGATCAGCAGTCACTTCGGTGGCGCCGTGAAGCGCTCCGGCGCCCGCGAGTACGGCCCGGCCCTCCTGACCCAACGCGGCGATAACCCGTTGTTCCAGGATGTGCCCCCGATCAGCAAGGTCTGGATGAGCCATGCCGACGAGGTCGTGCGCGGCGCGCCAGGCTTCGAGATCATCGGCAGCAGCGAGACGGTGCCCTACGCCGCCGTCTGGAACCCGGCCCGGCGCGTCTGGGGCGTCCAGTTCCACCCCGAAGTGGCCCACACCGAGCACGGTAAACAGATGCTCTTCAACTTCGCCCGGCGCATCTGCGGCTGCTCCGGCGCCTGGACCGCCACCCACTACATCGAGCAGGCCACCCAGGACATCCGCCGGCAGGTCGGCGCCAGCGCTGTCATCCTCGGCCTCAGTGGCGGCGTGGACAGCTCCGTCGCTGCCGCCCTGCTCCACCGCGCTATCGGCGACCAGCTCTACTGCGTCTTCGTCGACAACGGCGTTATGCGCCTGGGAGAGGCCGACGCGCTGCGCACGACCTTCGCCCAGCATCTGCACCTGAACATTCGTATGGTCGATGCCTCAGTCGGCTTCCTGCAACGCCTGGCAGGGGTGACGGAACCCGAGCGCAAGCGCAAGATCATCGGCGGCTACTTCGTGGATGTCTTCCGCGAAGCCTCCCGCACCATCCCTGACGCGCGCTTCCTCGCCCAGGGCACGACCTACCCCGACGTCATCGAAAGCTCCGGCATCGGGAAGCACGCGGACAACATCAAGAGCCACCACAACGTCGGTGGCCTGCCGGCTCAACTCGGCTTCGACCAGCTCGTCGAACCGCTGCGCTTACTCTTTAAAGACGAGGTGCGCGCCATCGGCGAGGAACTCGGTCTGCCGCACGAGATGGTCTGGCGCCAGCCCTTCCCCGGGCCAGGATTGGCCGTGCGCATCCTCGGCGAGGTCACCCCCGAGCGCGTCATCCTCTTGCAGAAGGCCGACCACATTGTCATCGAGGAGATGATGAAGTCCGGCTGGTACTACCGGGTCTGGCAGAGCTTTGCCGTGCTGTTGCCCGTCAAGACCGTCGGTGTCATGGGCGACTGCCGCACCTACGAAAATGCCATGGCCCTGCGCGTGGTGCAGTCCTCCGACGGCATGACCGCCGACTGGGTCGACCTCCCCCACGATCTCCTCGGCCGCATCTCTAGCCGCATCATCAACGAGGTGCGCGGCATCAACCGCGTGGTCTACGACATTACCTCCAAGCCCCCCGGCACCATCGAGTGGGAGTGAGCCGGTCCCCTGTCCTGCCTCCAGGGCTCAGTTCCCAGAGCGCTCGTGGGCGGCCCGGTAGGCGTTGGCCGCATTCGGCCAGTCGCTCGCCTGTTCGTAGACCTTGCCCATGAGGAAGTGGACCTCGGCGAGCTCGCTACGGTCCTTGAGCAGCGGGGTGAGGAGGCGCCTGGCCAGGGCCCATTGGCCGTCGGCGACGGCAATCTTGGCCGTCAGCAGATCGTACTGCCAGGCGGGCAGCGCCTGCTTGGCAGTCTGGTCGAGCAGAGCGTTGGCCGCTTGGGTCTGCTTGAGCTGGACCAGCACGTCGATCAGAGCCACCCGCAGCGGCATCATGGTGGGAGCCAGTTTGAGGCCGTCGCTGAGCAGCCCCCGCGCTTCCTCGAGCTTCCCGTCGGCTTGCAGCTTCTGCCCCATCTGCAAGTGCCATCTCGCCTGTTGGTCGCCCCCTTCGCGTACGATCGTCCGACTCGCCAGTTGCCGACTCATCTCGGTACGGTCGATCTGGCCAACGGCGAAGATCAGGTAGGTCTGCAGATCCGCGGTCAGAGAAAGTGGCGCCCCGGCCACGTGAGCCACCACGCTCGCATCCCGGCCGACCACCAGGGTGGTGGGCCAGGAGAAGACCCCCAGTTGCCCCGAGAGTGCCGCCTCGCTGTCGACGATCAGCGGCCACGGCAAGTGCTTTCCTTTGACCAGCGCTTTGGCGTCCTCGCTGGCATGGGACCCGCTGAGCACCACCAGGGCCCGGGCCGACGGCACCTGACGCAGGGCCGCGGTTACCATGCGCACCACGTGCTCGCTGGGGGACTGATCGGCGCGCAGGAAAAGGAGCAGAATGGGCCAGTCAGGATTGGGAATCCGCACCTCGGCGCCGGCCTGGTCCTTGCCCGACCAGCGCGCCACCAGCGCCTCGGTCGGATCGGCGTTGATGGCGGCCGGCGGCGCCGCGAGCTGCCCATGCGGCCGGGCCACCGGGGTCGAACGATCATAGGCGTAGTCCGCGTGGCAGGCGGCCTTACAGGTCCCGCCGGTGGGGGTCTTGCTGAAGGTGATCGGCAACTGCCAGGCGCCGAAGGGGGCGGTGTCGCGCACCAACTGCGGCTGGCGCGAAGCATGGGTGGCGTGGCAGACGTTGCAGTTACGCCCCCGGGCCTGGTTGACGTGAATGTAGTGCAGGTTGAGGTCGCCATTGCGGAACCCGGTGTCCGCCCCGGCCCGTTCCTCGCGCGCCAGCGCCGGGGTGTGGCAAGAGAAGCAGAGGCCATAGTTCTTCTCGGAGTAACTCTCGTAAAAGCGCCAGGCGTTGGTGTGCCGGAGCAGCAGCGGCTTGTCGCCACCGTGGATGCTGTGACAGCCGCCGCACTGGCCGTCGCGCACCGGTCCATGGCGGAAGTTGGTCGCGTCCACCAGCTCCGGCACGGCGATGGCGGTGCCGTCCTGATGCTTGATCGGGTCCTTGTGGCAGGTCATGCAAACCTTGATCGGCAAGTCGCTCAGCAGGCAGTCCAGATCCCCGGCGTGGGCGGTGTGGCAACTCATGCAGCCGCGCTCGCTCATGACCGCCGGGTGTTTGTGCGTCGCTTTGGCGGTGTCCGTCTTGACCTCCTGGTGACAGCGCAGGCAGAGATCGGGCAGGGAGGCGGTGACGTGTTTGGGGTAGTCGCTGCCATGCACGTCGTGGCATTCGGCACAGCCCTTCTCGGTGGCCTTGTGCCGCACTTTGGCCTTGGCCATCTGGGCGCCGAAGTCCTGGTGGCAACGCAGGCAAAGGTCGGTGCCGGCGGCGTCGACCAGCTTGGGATAGCGCGAGGCGTGGGGCTGATGGCAGGCCCGGCAGTCGCCGTCCAAAACGGGCTTGTGGGTGAAGCGTCGCTTCATCGTGGCGCTGTCGTGACAACGCCCGCACAGCGCCGCCATGCTCTGCTCCCGCAGCAGGCTCTTGGCCGGCCCGCCGTGCGGGCTGTGGCACCCCAGGCACTCGCCAGCCATCACCGGCTTGTGGATCACCGGCTTGCCGACCGGAATCGGCACCCAATCGTGGCAGAAGGTGCAGAGCTCCGCTTTCTGGCGCCAGACCTGGAAGGTGTGCGTGGCCGGATCGACCAGGCGGTGACAGGACGCGCAGCTATCGGTGGCCACGGGACCGTGCAGGAAGGCGGCGCGCTTGACGTCCCCATGGCACTCGGCGGTCGCGCAGCCCGCCGCGTCCGTCGCCGTGGTCGGCTTGGGCGCGGACGGGCCCGCAACCACCGCCTGAGGCGCTGCCAGCAGAGTCAGACAGAGCAGGGGGATAATGAACCGTTTCACGGCGCACCTCATCGAACACGTCCGTTGCACGCTTGCCTCACTTCGCCGGAGCCGGCGGCGCGGGGACCTCCGTTGGCGTCCGGGGCTGGGAGTACGCCCCGGGGCGCTTGGCGGGGAAGGTCACGGCGCCGTTCTTGTGACAGGCAGTGTCGCCACAGGTCGGCGGGGTCTGAGTCTGCACCTGAGCATGGCACTGAGCGCAGGCCAGCTTCACATGGTTTGTATCCAGTTCCTGGCCGCTATGGGCCGCGTGGGCGAACTCCGCCGGGGGCTGCGCGCCATCCTTGTAGTGGCAAGTGCGGCAGCGGTCCTGCTGATGGCAGCCCATGCACGGCCCATGCGATTCGGCCCAGGTCAGCCCGGGGCGCAGCGGCTTCTGGGCCGTCTTGTCGCCTTTGGGGTCGTGACAGTGAGAGCAATTGTCGTGGCGGTGACAGACGGTGCAGCGTAGTCCGAACGTAACCGTATGCTCCTTGTGGCGGAAGAGGACATTGGAGCCATCGGCCGGCGTGTAACGCGCCCGGTACAGGTGCGTCTCCGGCTCGGGGATTGGCGGGTGCATGCGGCCGAGGATGTCGTCGCGCGTCGGGGTCACGGTCTTGGTCCCGGCCGCCGGGTGAGGCCGGTGGCATACCTCGCAGGCGTTCTCGTGCATCCACTCCTTATGGCAGTTGAGGCACTGCCGGTGGTAGGCCCCCTTCAGCGCTGGCATGTGGATGTCGGCATCGACCAGAGCGACGGCATGGCAGGATCGGCAGGCGGGGATGCCCGCGGTCAGGTCCTGACTGGGGAGCGCCGCCCCCGGCGCCGTCGGCGTCGAGGCGGTGGCCCCCGCCGTCGCCTGCGGCGTACGGTGATGACAGGTGACGCAGCCGTCCCACATCTGCGCCATCTTGGCGTGCGCCTTGTGGTCAAAGGGGACCGGTTCGTAGAGTGCTGCCAGTTGCCCCAGCAGCACCACGTCCGGGCCCAGATACGCCGCCTGTATCCCCGCCACAACCCCGCTCGCCTGAGCGCCGCCGACAACCCCGGCCGCCGGTTTGGCCGTCTCGACCGCAGTCTCGGCCGCCCGTAACGCGCCGACCGCGCCGACGACCAGCGCCAGGGTCACCATCCGGAACCCGACCACCCTGAAGAAACGCAGCGTACAGGCCATCATGCGGTTGCCTTGAGCTTGGGCTGGCTGATCACGGGGAGGTAGGTCACCACGACGCGGTAGATGAGCAGCAGAGTGGCGATCAGGCCGAGGGTCACGGCCCACTCGCTGAACGCCGGGGTGTAGGCCTGCGTCGCGTAGGGCGGCCGGTAGCCAATCAGGAAGACGTTGACGCGGTTGAAGATGACGCCGAATACCACCAGCGAGGCGCAGGCGAACAGCCAGCGCGGCGATTGGCGGACGCGACGCAAGCTCAGCAGCACCAGTGGCAGGACCACGCCGCCGCCCACTTCCAGCAGCCAGCACCGGCTCTGGACCGAGCCGTCGCCCAGGTAGGTGTAGGTCCCGCGATAGGCCATGTCGCCCAGCTTGAAGGCCAGGTAGGTCCCGAGGGTGAACGGGACAAAGCGCGCCAGCGGCCCCAGTACCTCCATCTCCGGCTTCAACCGCAGCGACCAACCGGCAAACAGGGACTCCCAGATCACCATCGGGTAGCCCACCGCGATCGCCGACAGTAAAAACAGCAGCGGCGAGAGCGGCGTCCACCACAACGGGTGCAGCTTGTAGGGAGCGATGACCATCAGGTTCCCCAACGACGACTGGTGCAGGCACGAGAGGCAGCAGCCAGCGATGATCAGCAGGAACATCACCTTGTCGGTCCTGGCATTGACCCAGGCGGCCCAGCGCACCACCTGCGGGTACAAGCTCTGTCCCATGAGCGCCTGGCAGACGATCGGCAGAAACTCCATATACAACACCGTCAGGTAGCACATGACGCACATGCCCACCTCAAACAGCACCGAGTTGCCCTGCCACATGACCAGGGAATGCCAGACGTTGTAGTAGCGCCCCAGGTCCGCTTGCAGGCCGATGCACACGAAGGTGTAGCCCAGCATCGCCGTCAGCAGCGCCGGGCGGACCACGGCGTGGTAGCGCTCGCGGTGCAGGACGTGGGCCAGAAAGGCCGAGGTAAAGCCGCCGGCAGCCAGCGCCACGCCGCTGGCGACATCGATGCCAATCCAAAGCCCCCAGGGATACTGCTGGTCGAGATTCGTCGCTGCACCCAGGCCGAAGGCGAAGCGATACAGCCCCGCGAGCAGCCCCACCGCCATGAGTCCCAGTAACACCAGGACCCCCGGCGTGAACAGCGGGCGACGCACGGGCTGCGGCTCGCCGTGGTGCGTCTCGGAGTCCGTGGGCCGCGCCGCGTGAGAGGCCGCCTTCGCCACCGCGCCCTCGGGCAGCACCGCCGCGTCGTCGGGGGCAGCGTGCCCGTCGCCGACGGCCCTGGCCCGCCGCTGCGGGTCGGCCGCGTACATGATGGCGCCCAGCGCCCCGGCCAGCGCCAGAGGCGGCAGCCCGAACTTGAAAACGCCGTGCTGGATCGCCTCAGTCAACGCTGGTGGCGCCTCCCATCCCAGCTTGAGAAAGCCTACCTGTTCGAAGGGCACCGGCGAGAGGTACAGCCAACTGGTGCCCCCGACCTCATGCTCGCCGTAGACGTGGTCCACGTAGGTCTCCGGGTGTTTCCGGATGCGCTCATGGGCCAGTTCCAGCAGTTCGCCGCGTTTGCCGTAGACCATGGTCTGCCGCGGACAGGCGGCCACGCAGCCCGGCAATTGCCCCTCCTTCGTCCGCTGCGAACACAACTCGCACTTGCGGACCCGTGGGGTGAAGGCGTCGTCGTAGGTGTAGGTCGGAATCTGGAACGGGCACGCCACCATGCAGTACCGGCAGCCGATGCACTTCCAGGCATCGTAGGTCACGGCCCCGCTGTCCTGCTTGCGCAGTGCCCCCACGATACAGGCCGAGACACAGGACGCATGCTGGCAGTGCAGGCAGTTCGTCTTGGCATAGACCGTCTTGCCCCCGGCCGGGGTGTAGGCGTTGATGACGGTGAAGGCGTCGGGGGTCGGGCGTCGGGCTTGCCGCAACACCGCCGGATCATAGTCGGCCGAGGAGTCGCCGCTCATGCCGTTGGCCTGCTTACAGGCATGCTCGCACATGCGGCAGCCGATGCACAGGGTCAGGTCCAACAGAACGCCGGAGGGATCCGCCGGGCCGACCTGGTGACCATCGCCCCCGGCTGCCAGGACTGACGTACTGGCCGCCGCTCCCGCCGCCGTGACGCAACCCACCTGCCTGAGGAACTGCCGGCGATCCAGTTGCCGCATCTCTGAGGGCTCCATTCTACCTGACGCACCCCGAAAACTGCGCCGGTCGCGATCCGTCCGAAGGGTCGACCAGGCGGACCGTACCGCGATTCCCGCCGACGGCCCCAGGTCACGCCTCCCGGCCGACGGCTCACCGCTCACCGCTCCGGCCGGGCGAACCAAAAAGGTAGGTGAAAAGCCGACATTGTCAAGGTCTGGACACGAGGTCTGGGCACAAGTCAGCTCCGTAGGGGTTTGCTGGTATGAGAACCGCAGAAGGTCGAATGACCAATGCCCAATGACGAATAGCAGAATCCCCCGCCGGGGCAGCGGAGTTCTCTGGCGGTCAGGTCCGGCACCAACCGGGGATCCTGCTTGTATGAGACTTGCCGCAACCTCGTATGACACCAGGCGTTTCCCATTCCGCCCGGAGCCGGATCGGAATGGGAACCGCGTCGGCAAGTCTCATTCCGGTATGTCCGGCCCCAGCCGGGGGCTCGGCTGAAC
>CAIZKT010000898.1:0-2565 GCA_903933565.1 uncultured Victivallales bacterium
TCCTTGATCCGCTCCAGCAGGAAAACGGAGGCGCCGAGCGTGACGTTCTTGGTGGGGCTGTAAGCCAGTTTCACCAAGTGGCCCTGGAGGTCGGTGTCTTGCAGGCCCGCGGTCTCGCCGAAGTCACTGTCATGTGCCGGCCCGAACACCGCGTCCGCCTCGATATAGGCGTAGCTGTAGCCGAGCGACCACTTGCCGCGCTTGAGGTCAAACCCGAGCATCCAGGCCAGGTTCTCGTTGCTCGGATCCACATCGCCTTTGACGATATTCTTGCCCTGGGTCTTGCCGCCATCGGCCCCGAAGTTCATCGCGGCATGGGCGTAGGGCTTAACGTCGATGCCGACGAAGGTCGTCTTGACCTCGCCGTAGGCGTCCACGATACGGTACTCGTACCCGGTGTCGATCCCGCCCCAGGGGTTGTTCGGGTCGTTGGAGTTGGAGTTGGCCCAGGCGGCCGAAGCGATGTTGCGGTAGGTGTTGCTGATCTGCTCGTAGCCGATGGCGCCCAAGGCGTCGAACGGCTCGCTCTTGTAGGCATAGCCCGCCTGCGCCGCGTACAGCCAGGCGTTGTCCGTCATCTTCTCCTGGTTGGCGCCACCGATCGTCTGGCCGGTGGACAGGTTGCTCAGCACGTAGGCGCCCAGGGTCAGGAACGGGCCGTTGTACTCCTTGCCCTTGGGGTCACCGTACTGCGCCGTGAAGCCGGTCGGGTTGATGTCGGTATCCCAGTTCATGGTCGTGCTCACCAGCGGATTGCGCTGCTGCCCGAGGGTCAGCGAGAGCGGCCCAGGGAGGCTCTCCGCCTTGAACGGGTCAACCCAGGTGTGCTTGGCGTAGGCGTAGTCGAGGTAGACGTTGCCCTTCTCGAAGATGAAGCTGTCATGGCCCCAGCTGTCGTTGGTGCTGCGGTCGTCGTTCTTCTCTCCGGTGGCCACGCCGGCGCCCACTTCCCAGTCCTCAACGCTGTTGGTCCAGATGCCGCCCGCCCGCAGACGGGTACGGAACCGTGACCGATCCCCGTCACCCTTGGCTGAGTCGTCTCGGCCCTGCATATCACGGTTGCGCTGCTCGTAACGTACGCGCAGGTCACCGGTCAGCTTCAGGCCATCGATGCCCTTGCCAAGGGTGAGGCGCTGGTCCAGCGTTTCGATCTTCTTGTTGGTCTGGGCCAGGGCGTCGTTGGTCTCCATCAGCCCCTTCTTGAGCTGACTGGCGTCGGCGGGCGCCGGCGCCTGCTTGCCCTCCATTTCCTGGACCCGCTGGTTCAGGGCTTCGATCTTCTTGTTCTGCTCGGTGATGACCTTCAGCAACTCGGAGTTGCTGACCGTTTCCTGGGCGGCAAGGGTCATTCCCAGAAGGGTAGCCCCTGCGCCGATTCCTCGCCATACTCTGTTCACCTGTCACTCCTTGTGGTTGTCACGCTATTCTCAGCCCGCTCTTGCGGGTCGGAGCGGCGTCGGCACCGCTTCTTCTTCCTGCCCTTTCTCGTGCGCCTGCGTCCACCTCCTTTCCGCTCCGGCCCGATCTGGCCTCGTGGCGGTCTCATACCGTGGAAACAAGCTACCCCCCGTTTGTTAGGCTTCGGTTAGGGGCGGGTTACCAGAGGTTAGAACGGCATGAGTCCTCGGTACGGCGCGGCGGAAGGAGGGGCGCGGCGGGCTCGGCTGGGCAGCTATGAGACGTCGACGGCGCAGGCCCGTCGCGGCACGGGTACGTCGTCGAGCCTTCAGCCTCGAGAGGGGGGGCGCGAAACCGGCTGACCCGCCGCGGCGGCTCTACCACGTACGCAGCGCGCCGCCGCCCGGAAGTCTCTTTCCGGTAGGTCCGGCGCCAGCTGGGGCTCTGCTGAGGGCCCGCGCTCGGGGTGGTCTCAGATAGGGCCGTTCACTCCGGCTACAGAAACCGGCCCAGCGGGATCTCGTGGACCCCCTCGATGAAGTGATCCGGCCGGAACCCCTCCGGCACAAAGCCGTTGCGGATGTAGTACAGCAGGGCCTTGCGGTTGTGCGAGGAGACGCAGGTGGAAATCTTGCGCTGCCGCCAGCGCCGCCAGAAGCGCTCGGCGCGCTTCATCAGCGGGTCCCCGACCCGCTGGCCAAAGTACGCCGGGTCGACCCCGACGACGTCCAGACTCCCCAGCCCGCTGGACGAGGCGGTCACCCTGATGAAGCCGACGACGCGGACCCCGTCGACCGCCACGAAGGCGATCGTCTCAGCCTCGGTGCTACGCTGCAATGATCCCTTCGCCAGGTTGTCAGCGGCGAAGTGCTTCGTCAGAGAGGCGGGGAACTTGCGCTTGAGGAACGAACGGAACGCGGCCACCATCAGCACCGAGGCCTGCTCGGCATCCGCGGGGCGGAAGGTTCGTATGGCGATAGCACTCATGCGGGCTCTCCTCCAGCCAATCATCAGCTTGCGTTGCCAGGCAGGTCGCGCCGGGACCTCTCGCCGCGTGGCGGGTGCGGTGGTCAGGCGGCGTCTGGCAACATAACACCGCTGCGAGGCAGCGTCATGTGCGCCCCCAGCCGGGGATCCTGCTGAACCCTTGTATGAGACTTGCAGCAA
>CAIZKT010000899.1:0-2146 GCA_903933565.1 uncultured Victivallales bacterium
TGGTCGCCGGGCACAACGGTGAAGGGGAGGCTCAAGGTGCCGGTCTGGATGGCCAGTGCCGGGGCATCGAAGATCATGCGTTTCTGGCCGTCTATCTCGATCTCGGCCGCGGAGAGCCTTTCCTTGTTGCCCTCGACCACGAAGGTGCAGGTGTTGGCGCCGTACATGAGGTCGCCCAAGGCGAAATCCCTGACGCCAAAGGGAATATTCAGCTTCTCGATGCCGGTCAGTTCGGCAAAGACGTTGGTCTCGTGAAAGCCGGAAACGGGGGTGCGCAGGGAGGTGAGATACTGCGGCTTCGTGCGTCGGCCGCGGGCCACGTGGACGTACCAGGGGCCACGGCATGACTGCACGGGCAGGTTGGCCAGCGGCAGCCGCAGTTCGAGGGTCCAGTCTTTGGCGCCGACGCGGGTCTTGACCTCGGCTTCGCTGTCGTAGCCCTTGTCCATTTTCGCGGCGCGCCCTGGCAGGTACCCATCCATAAGCGCGCCGGCCGGGTTGATGCAGAGCTGGACATAGCGGTCGACGCCCTGGGCACAGGGCAGGAGCATGAACTCGATGTCGTCGTCCTGCCAGACGTCGCTGTCGCGTTGGGTGTGACTCATGCTCAGCCTGTTGGCGAGGGGCTCTTCGCAGAACACGCCGAGGTAGAGATTGGCGCTATCGGCCGTGAGCAGGGCCCGGGTGACGACGCGTTCGTCCGGCGGCGCCTCGGCGCCGCCGAGCAGCACGAAGCGATCGAGCACGGTCGCCGTTTTCCAGCACGCCTCATCGAGATTACCATCGATCACCGGCGCCTGAGCGGTGACTGCCAGGGCATAGCTCTCGACCGCGGCCGCCTGCCGTGGCAAGGCCCCGGGCAGCATGAGCACGCCGACGAGAAGCCACACGGCGCGCCGAAGCCGTGGCACCGAGCGCGGGGTCATTCCTGTTTCCATGGTTCTGCCACCACTTTGAGTGCAACTGCTTTACGCTTGGCCTGGTCCTCGTCAAAGACCACGAGTTCGTAGTCGCCCGGCGCCAGGCTCAGCTCGGAGATGTCGCAGGGGTACACCTGGTTACCGCGGCCGAGGGGTAGCATCTCGCGGCGGACCGCTGCGGTGGCGCCCTTGCCGCGGAGGGTGAACGGAATCCCGCGCTTGACCTGTTCGGGCGGGCCGACGACGGTCACGTTCAGCTTCACGGACGGCTGACCGGAATAGACCACGGGTGTGGTCGTGGTGAACTCGGTAATCTCGCAGGTCAGCGAACGAGTGAGGCGAAAGCCGCCGACGTGGACATCGATGACGTCCTTGTCCTTGTAGTTGCTCTCGCTGACCACGAAGCGCAGCCGTGAGACGGCGGCGGCGAGTTCCGGGCGGCCCTTGAGGATATCGGCGACCGGGATGGAGACGGTGGTCCAGGTGCCGGTTTCGGACAGGTCGAAGACGGGATTGTAGCCGGCCTTACCCTCGCCGATTTCGAGAATGATCGGTTTGGCGGGCAGCTTGTTGCCGACGAACTGCACCTGCGCCACGAACTCGAAGGTATCCCAGGCGCTCCATACCGTCTCCCACTCTTTCGGGATGAATTGGGCGCGCGGCCAGCCGATGGGATACGCCTTTTCGCCGCTAAAGTGGTCGATGGCGAAGTGCAGCAGCATGACCTTGCCGCCGAACGGGCACTGCAGCTCGGAGGCCTGCGTCTGGCATTCCTCGACCGGCGACCAGTTGAGCGGATCGCACATGCGGTCGAGCCAGCGAATCTCGCGCGTGCCATCCTCGGTTGTGCGAGGCGTGGCCTGGCCGAATGCGGTTGGCGCGGCCGGGGCCAGCGCCAGGGTCGCGGTCATCCAGACGAGGGCGTAGCCCATGAAGCCACTGATGTTCGTGCGCATTAGCACCTCTCGGAGCAGTGTCCGGCCCCCGCGGGCCAACCGTGCAATGAGCAGAGCGACCTCGCAAGGTCCCTGCCGAATGGGTGAGAAGCCTAACCTCTCTCAGACCCGCGGTCAAGGGGGAAGAGGCGAGAAGCGGGGCAGGTCAGCTCCGTAGGGGTTTCTGTTTCGATCGTCTCCGCGTCCGGCGAGCAGAACGGGTCCCTTGACTCTTGGGGGAGACTTCCGGCGGGACGTGTCGCGAATGCCAGACGCCGCGGAGCGCTGAAA
>CAIZKT010000900.1:0-5271 GCA_903933565.1 uncultured Victivallales bacterium
CGGTGGAGCCCACCGCATCTCCAGCGGATACAGGCGCGCGGCGGTGGAGCCCACCGCATCTCCAGCGGATACAGGCGCGCGGCGGAGCCCGCCGCATCTCCAGCGGAAGCCGGTCGAGGCCGACCGACCTCCTCGCCCCCGCCGGGCGGCACTGCGCCGAATCCGCGCAGCAGCCCTGCAACTGCGCAGAATCGGCGCAGTGCCCGCAGGCCTGGCACCGTTCCGCCACCCAGGGGTCCGGGGCGCGAAAAAGACAGTCCTCCGAGGCGTTGGCATGCGAGTTGCTAATGTCCCCGCCAGGCGATGCCCAGGATGTCCGGGCGGAGTTTCCGGATCAAGATGGCATCGGGATGTGGTTCGCGAAAGGAACCCTGATCATGCAGAAGACTCTCACCGTGTTGGCGCTGCTCGGCATGCTGACCCTTGGCGCCGCCGAGGCGTCGGCCGCCTCCCGGCTTCAGAAGCGCGATGGTTCCTGCACCACCGCCGGCACCGCGGCCCGGCAGCAGAAGCGCGATGGTTCCTGCACCACCGCCGGCACCGCGGCCCGGCAGCAGAAGCGCGATGGTTCCTGCAAGCCCTGAGCGCGGTATTCGGTTGTCCAGGGCGGTGCAGCAGAACCTGCACCGCCCTGCCCGATGCTGGCCCGAGCTTGAGTAGCAGCGCGTTGTGCAGGTCGGCATGCTCAGAATCCGTGTCGATTCGCTTTGCTCCCCGCACCACAACCCTTCAGGAGGCCTTTGCCCATGCTGCCAAGAATCTCTACGACCCTCATCCTCGCGGCACTGCTGGCGGGTGCCGCTTCGGCGGTCGCCCAAGTCATTCCGGGCCGCTACATCATTAGGCTCCAGGACGGCAGCGATCCGGCCGGCGTCGCGCGCGCCCACGGCGTCCGCGCCGAGCATATCTATGACAGTGCCGTACATGGCTTTGCAGGAACACTATCCACGGGCCAACTGCGGACACTACAGCGCGATGGATGCGTGCTTTCCATAGAGTCCGACCGGCGGGTGGCGATACTCGGCCGGGTGGTGCCCGACACTCTCGCCGGGGTGATCGTGACCAGCACCGGCGACCTGGTGCCGACAGGCGTGGACCGCATCGACGCTGAGTTGAACCCGTGCCTGAACGCCGCGGCCATCGGCATCGCCATCATTGACACCGGCATCTGCCTGACCCATCCCGAACTCTACGTCGCGGGCGGCATTTCGTATGTCAGCGGCATCAGCTCCGCCAACGACGATAACGGCCACGGCTCCCATGTCGCCGGGATCGCCGCGGCCAAGCTCAACGGCGTCGGCGTGCGCGGCGTAGCTCCCAACGCGCGCTTGTTTGCCGTGAAGGTCCTCGACAGCAGCGGCAGCGGCACGCTTTCGGCCGTCATCGCCGGGGTCAACTGGGTGACCAAGAATGCGAAGTTGAAGGGTATTAAAGTGGCCAACATGAGCCTCGGCTTTAGCGCCACCAGCAGCACGCTCAACAATGCTATCAGCAAGTCGGTGAACGCGGGGGTGACGTACGTGGTGGCGGCGGGCAACAGTGCGGCGGACGCGGCCAGCTTCAGCCCGGCCAACCATCCCAGCGTGATCGCGGTCTCGGCCGTCGCTGACGAGGACGGTGGCTGCGGTGCCGACGGACTGGCAACCTACTACGGCGCGGACGACAGTTTTGCCACCTTCAGCAACTACGGCACGGTCGTGGACATCGCGGCACCGGGCGTGAATATTTACTCGACCTTCAGGGATGGGGGCTACGCCACGATGTCGGGCACGAGCATGGCGGCACCACATGTGACCGGCTGCGCCGCCCTCTACCTCGCCACTCATCTGACGGCGACGCCGGCAACGGTACGCACGGTCTTGTTGTCGCGAGCGACGCCGCAGTCGCCAGTGGAGCCGTGGCTGGACCCAAGCGGCCGTGAACGGGGCGGCTTCAGCAACGATCGCGATGCTTCTGCCGAACCCCTGGCTGACGCCGCGGGACTCTGAACCCCCGTGCCGCGAGTGTGCAGCGGCAAGCCCGGCCGACCTGCCGGTCTTGCTGCTGCTGAGAACGAACGGGACGGGCTGGACGAGCTGGACGAGCTGGACCATGGCTGGCGTCAGTCGTTGCCCGGGTCAGCCTCCCGCGGGCTGTCCGCGGCGTACGACTTGAGGCGATACACCAGCGTCCGCCGCCCGATCCCCAGCAGTAGTGCGGCGCGGGTGCGGTTACCGTTGCAGTGCGCCAGGGCGGCAAGGATGCGCTGCCGCTCACCTGCCGCGAGGGTTTGCAGCTCGCTACCGGCTCGGTCGGCCGGGGGCGCCCCGGGCGGGCCCTCCGCCGACTCGTGCCGCACCCGCGGTGGAAGGTGTTCGGGCAGAATGACACCACCGCGCGCCATGAGGCAGGAGCGCGCCAGGACGTTGCGCAGTTCGCGCACATTGCCGGGCCAGGAGTAGGCCAACAGGCGACGCTGGGTAGCGGGACTGAGGCGCGCCGGTTCAGCGTTGAACTCAGCCGCAAAGAGGCGAGCCATGGGCACGATGTCGTCGGGGCGCTCGCGCAGGGGCGGCACGTACAGTTCCACTACGTTCAGACGGTAGTATAGGTCTTCCCTGAAACGGCGCTCGGCGATCTCTTTTTCGAGGTCGCTGTTGGTGGCTGCGATCACGCGTACGTCGGCGTACCGGGTTTGGTCCGAGCCCACCGGCGAGTAGGAACCGTCCTGCAGGGCGCGCAGCAACTTCGCCTGCACCGGCAGAGGCAACTCGCCCACCTCGTCCAGCATCAGCGTGGCGCCGTGTGCGGCCTTCCAGCGTCCCTCGCGGGCCGCCAGGGCACCGGTGAAGGCGCCGCGCTCGTGCCCGAACAGTTCGCTCTCGACCATGCTGACCGGAATCGCGGCGCAGTTGAGCTTGATGATGGGACGGTCGGAGCGTGGCCCCCACGCATGCATGAGGTCGGCGATGACCTCCTTGCCCACGCCGCTCTCGCCGGTGATCAGCACCGTGGCGTCGGACTGCGACACCAGATGCACCTCCTGCAGAAGCTGCTGCATGGCGACACTGCGCGCGATGGTCCCGGGACGCAGGGGTGGGAGGGATTCGGTGACCGGCGGGCGCGGCCCCAGGGTGGCCAGCAGCAGATCGCGCAGTTCGCCCAAGTCGATCGGTTTGGCGAGATAGTCCAGGGCGCCATCCTTGACCACACTCACGGCCTGACGGATGTCGGGATAGGCTGTGATCAGCAGCACCGGTAACTGCGGAAAGCGTTCGCGCAGGAGCCCGACCAACGCAATGCCGTCCAGCCCCGGCATGCGCACGTCGGAAATGACCATCGCGACCGGGGTCGCGGCCAGCACCGCCAGCGCCTCCTGGCCGTTCGCGGCCAGCACCGCCTGAAAGCCCCATTCACGCACGCAGCGCGCCACCAGTTCGCGCTGGCTGCGTTCGTCATCGACAATCAGGACCACGGGGGCTTGGGGGCTGCCTGGCGTCGTCATGCCGTGCCTTTCGCCGACGGGGCCGCGCTGGAACCGCTATCCGCGGTGATGCCCGAGATCGCTAAGGCCGCCCCGTCGGCGCGCTTCAGGCAGGTGACGCGCCAACCGTGCGCCCGGCAGATGCGCTGGACGATCGCCAGGCCCAGTCCTGAACCTTCGGGAGAGGTGGTGTAGTACGGCGCGAAAACCGCCTCTCGGGCAGCTTCCGGCACCCCAGGGCCAGCGTTGCAAACCGTGAGCGTCACACTCCCCGCCGCGGCAGGACACACCTGCACGTCGACGATCCCGGAGTGCGGCGCGAAGCGCAGAGCGTTGTGCAGCAGGTTGAACAGCACCTGCCGGAGTTGTTCCCGGTCTGCCCAGACCACCGGGCTCGACGCC
Source organism: uncultured Victivallales bacterium (assembly GCA_903933565.1). Lineage (GTDB taxonomy): Bacteria > Verrucomicrobiota > Lentisphaeria > Oligosphaerales > JAFGRS01 > CAILUI01. The sequence continues at coordinate 3,866 of CAIZKT010000900.1, forward strand.
GGGGCGCGCAGGGTGAGCCCGGCATCGGCGAGTTCGTCGGTGAGCAGCAGGTTCAATTCGGCACAGAGGTCGGTGATGGATACGGCCGCGAGCAGCGGCGCCCGTGGCTTAGCGAAGAGCAGCAGCTCGTTGATGCGACTCGAGACGCGGTCAATCTCCTGCATGATCGCGTCCGCCGCCAGGGCGGCCTCCTGCGCATCGTCACTATGTTCAGCCAGGTGCTGGGCTGTGCCACGGACTACGCTCAGCGGATTCTTGATCTCGTGCGCCAGGCCGGCAGCGACCAGATTCATCTCCTGCAGGGCTCGGGTTTCCTCCGCGGCGAGGCGCAGGCGGGCGGCGTCGGCCAGGGAGCGTCGCGACAGTCCCCAGAGCCGGACCAGGGCGAGGGTGGCGGCCAGTGTCACGCCGCAGAAAAGGCCGACAACCAGGGTGTCCCGGCGCCAGCGCGCATGCAGCGGCAGCAGCGGCAGGCTGACAAACAGGCGCGCTTTGGACGCGACCTCGGGCCGAGCCGACTGCGCGGCTCCCCCCTCGCGCCCGCGCCGCCCCCCGTAGCGCCCCGGGCTGCTACGGCCGCAGGCGCCGACATTGACCGTGTCCCAGACGAGGATGTCGTGCTCCAGGAAAAGCGCACCCTTGGGGGCCTCGTTCGCCGCCGCCAGACGATCTATCGGCACGCCGACCCCGCTGCTGACTGCCGCTTCCGCGGTCAGCAGGGCAATCCCGTTGATGGAGGGGGTGGCCACAATCTGGTCGAACACGTCCTGCACCCCGAGCTCTGAGCGTGCGACCGGCCCGCCCATGGTACGCAGCGTATTGGCGAGGGCATACACCAGCGAGAACGCCTGGTCCTCCATGACCCGGCGTTCGCGCCGATGCCAGTGGCGGAGAAAACCGACGCTGAGCAATCCCACGAGCAACCATCCCAGCAACGCCGAGGCCCAGACCACGCGCCTGCCGAAGTGCTCCGCTGCGACCGCGCTGTCAAGGTTTGTCATCGGAGGATATTGACTCCCATCTGGAGAACTCACCGCGGCTGCCGCCGGTTTCTGGCCCCGGCTTGGTCGCAGCGCCTCCGCCAGCACCGGCGCACGCTCACCATACTTCACCATGGCCTGGTCTCCATTCGCTTCGCCGAGGCAGGCTCGGTAGCGCGGTAGGCGAGCCTTCTTGGGAAAAGGCTCTAGCAGGCTTCGTGCCAGTGCTGGCCGCATCTCCGGTGGATTTTGGAGAGGCGCCTGGCCTCAGGCGCGCGGCGGAGCCCGCCGCATCTTTTGGAGAGGCGCCTGGCCTCAGGCGCGGCGGCGGAGCCCGCCGCATCTTTTGGAGAGGCGCCTGGCCTCAGGCGCGGCGGTGGAGCCCACCGCATCTCCAGCGGATACAGGCGCGCGGCGGTGGAGCCC
>CAIZKT010000901.1:0-9266 GCA_903933565.1 uncultured Victivallales bacterium
CGGTGGAGCCCACCGCACCTCCAGCGAACCGCGGGCGGTGGAGCCCACCGCATCTCCAGCGAACCGCAGCGGTGGAGCCCACCGCATCTCCAGCGAACCGCGGCGGTGGAGCCCACCGCAGCTCCAGCGAACCGCGGCGGTGGAGCCCACCGCATCTCCACGGTCTGCTGGAGAGGCAGTCCTATTCCGGCAGTTCCCAGCCTTGGCGATAGGGTTCGCCTTGGATGATGGCGTCGGCTTCGGGGAAGCCGATAGCCTTGAGGTTGGCTGCGTCCCAAAGGATTTTCTTGCGTGTCCGCAGGGCCAGCACCCCGAGCAGAGCCAGCTCGGTGAGGCGGCAGCCATAGGAGAACTCGGTGCCGGCGGGCGGGCCGCCCTTGCAGGCATCGATCCACTCCCGGTGGTGCCCCGGCGAACGGGGTATCGACGCCGGCGGTGGGGTGTAGCTGTCCATCAGCGCCTGCGGGAACAGCCGCGGCGTCGCCCCGAGTCCGGGACAGACCAGGATCCCGCGGTCGCCGACAAACAGCGAGCCGCGGCCCGGCATCGGCTCGGTGCTGGGCCAGCCGTCCGGCGTCGGTGGCTGCAGCCCGCCGTCGTACCAGGTTGCCCTGACGGGCACCTGGCGCCCCCGCCGTCCAAACTCGAAGTGACACATCTCGCCGTGCGGAGTCAACTCCGGGGAGGTCTGCCCGGCGGCAAAGGCCTCGACGCTGATCGGGTCGTGCAGGTTCAGGGCCCAGCAGGCGGTATCGAGGTCATGGCAGACGAAGTCGCCGCTGGCGCCCAGGCCGAAGGTCCAGAAGTCGCGCCAGCGCACCGGCACGTAGGCCGGATGGTAGGCCCGCACGGGACGGGGGCCGAGCCAGAGGTCCCAATTGAAGCCGGCCGGGACGGGCGGCGTTTCCGTCGGCACCGCGGTCATGCCCTTGTGCCAGCGCGCCGCGCCGACCCAGGCATGGGCTTCGCGGACGGGACCGATGGCGCCATCCCAGAGCCATTCGCAGGCCTGCCGCACGCCGTCACGCGCGTGGCCGAGGTTGCCCATCTGGGTGGCCACGCCCATCTCGGCAGCGACGCGCGCCATGAGCCGCGCCTCGCGCAGGTTGTGCGCCATGGGCTTCTCGCAGTAGACATGCTTGCCCTGCCGCATGGCCACCACCGACACGTAAGCGTGCAGATGGTCCGGCGTGGCACAGACGATGGCATCGATCGCGGTCTCGCGGGCGAGCATGACGCGGAAGTCCTCGTACTCGGCGCAACGGAAGCCGGGAAGGGTCGCGCCGTAGTGCTTCTCGATCTCGGCCTTCAGCGGCAGACGGCCCACGGGGCACTTGTAGAAGAAGTCGTCCTGATAGGCCTCTGCCGGGTCGGCCACGGCGATGATGCGGACATCGGGCAGCTTCATCAGCTCGGTGGCCACGCCGCGGCCCATGCCACCGGCGCCGACGATAGCGACGTTGACGGTGTCACTGGGCAGGGCCCGCGTCACCCGGACGGGTCCGGGACGGTAGGTTACGGGATCGGTGAGCAGCCGTTTCCGCCGTGCTTCTAGTGCCATGCTTGGCTCCTTGGTGTGGGGCATGAATGAGGCCGGCGTTACGCTGGTCCGTGCGCGGCGAATGTCAAGAGCCGCAGGCGCCTGCGGCTCGGTGGTGCCGTTCAGGCCGCTGCCCGGCGGCGGGCGAGGGCCAGGCCCAGGCGCCAGCAGACCCCGCCGAGCAGCGCGGCGAGGCCGAAGACAGGGCACACCCCGAGCAGCAGGCTGACCATCCCGGCGAGGGCGACGTAGGTCGCCAGGGAGCGCCGCGTGCCAGACGCCAGAGGCCAGGGACGCCACAGGCGGAGGAGGCCGAGAACCAGCACCACGGCAACCACGGCCGCACCCAGCCGCTCCAGCGCCTCGAGCAGGCCCACCGACAGCGCCCGAGCCGTGATCTGCACGCCGCCGCCGGGCGTGCTGAAGCGGTAGGCCGACCAACGCCGCGGATCGAAGCTGGGGAAGTTGACCTCGAGGCTTGCCAGGCCGGGCGCGGCCCCCCCGCCAGGCAGATTGCTGAGCTTCTGCTGGTACTGGGCCGCGCGGGTCTGCTGGCCACGGCGGCCGAGACACCCTGTTTCGCCTCGCCCAACGACCGCGGGAGACCTTGGCTGGCTAGCACATCCATCTGTACGGCTTGGGGCTCTTCGGCGGACTGCGGTTTGGCGCTGACGGCGGCAGGCACGCCCTTGCGGAGGTCGGCCTTGGCCTTCTGGTCCAGGGAACCGCCCGGCGCCCCCCCGGCGCCCCCGGCGGCCTTCTCGAGCGGGACCCCTTGGTCGGCGGCGAGGTCGTTCTGCACCAGCCAGTCGCGCTGAAAAGAGTCGGTGGGGGCTGCGGCCTTGGCCGGGTGCAGCGCCGCGACGTCCCAATTAGCGCCAGCCTCCATCACGCGGTTGCGGGCCAGGCCGGTCGTCTGGGCGCTGAAGGCCAGGTTCATCCGGCGCCGATTATCCTCCAGCGAGACCGCGGACTGCTCGGTCTCAGCACGCTGCAACTGCCTGTCGGCGTCCTGGACGAGCTGCTGCGACTGCGCCATCTGTCCTTGCAGTTCCGGGTTGGCCAGGCGGGCCTCGTCAAGCCCGAGCAACTGCTGCGATTCGACGAGTTTCAGGTTGACCTGGCGCAGGTTGCTGGCGGCACGCGCCCTCTCGAAAGCACTGCCGAACTGCAGCGTTTCCATGAGGCGTCTGGCGAGTTTGTTCTGATAGGCGAGATAGTCGCTCTCGAACTCGCCACCCTGGCGCACCCGCCGCAGGGTGCCGCCAAAACCGAACCACAGGCGCGTCTCCGGCAGCCACAACTCGACCTGGCTGCGCTCGACATTGAGGTTGAGCGTACGCACAAAGGGCAGATTCGCAGGCAGGATTGGGCCGGGAAGGCGGAGGCGACCCGCGTACTTGAGCACGACGGTGTAGTCCAGGTCGCCCGCGGCGGTCTTGACCAGCGGCACCTGGACCCGCTCCGGCGCGGCGGGATCGGGCTGGATGGGCTTGGCCAGGTCGGCGCCGACCCGCACGGTCCAGAGTACCGCGTCGGCGGGCATCTGCAGGTCGAGGAACTGCTCGGTGCGGTTATCCACCTGGTAGGTCTGTGAGGCGCGGTAGGCACCGCTGTCATCGACCAGCATCAGGGTCGCCGCCAAGCCGATGCGGGCACCCGCGGTTTCGACCGCCACGCGGGGCTTGGTGCGGAACGTCGCCCGGGGCGCGGCGGCGCCGGACTTGACCACGAACGCCTGGGTCGAGCCGCCCTGGAATAGCGCCGAAACCAAGCCCCAATCCTTCTGTTGCGGCGTCAGCACCTCGAAATCGCTGCCGGGGTCCACCAGCACCTCGTCGCGCCCGGCGCTCTCGACGGCCAGGCATTGGCGGTCGGTGCGGCCCGTGTCGACGCTGGGCAGAGTGATCTCCTGTTCCTGCTCGGTGAGCAGCCGGTCATGCTCGATGAGCACTCGCACCTCGCCGGTGACCTGATCCTGCAACTCAAGCACGACGGCGACAGCCTCGGCGTCCGGCCCTGGAGTCACGATCTTCTGGCGCAGATGCGGCACGGTAATGCGCGCCTGTTCGAGGCGCTTGGGAAGACGGAAGCGGAACTCTTGCACGGCCGCCTTGTAGACCACGAAATAGAGCAGCGTGGTCTCCTCGATGGCCCGGTCGGTGACGCGCACGTTGGTGACGGTGTGACAGCGCACGCCCGGCGCCAGTGGCTGCAGGGCGATCTGGCCGGCCTGCGCCGCCTGGGTGGTGCTGAGCGCCAGGCGAGTCAGCGGGCGCTGCGCTTCCGTCATCCAGTCCAGAACGCGGCGCAGGTGTACGCTCTCGAGGCCGACGAGCTGGCGCGGGACGAGCTCGTACAGGGGATCGGCCTGGACCGCGATGCAGCCCTCCTGACGGCCGCTGTCGAGCACCCACAGGCGCGGCACCGGCACCTCCTGCACCAGCCCTGGCGCGCCCAGCCGGCCAGCCAGCACCATGGGCACCTCACCCAGCAGCCCGTTGGCCAGGTAGACGGTGACCACCTGCACGGCGCCGACCTTGGCGATGCCCCACTCGAAGAGGCCGGGAGCGCTGACCCGATCCAGCTCCAGGTCGGCCGGGACCTCGATGCGGACCCGGTGCAGAGGCCGCTGCTGGACGGTGAGCAAGAGGCGACTCTCGAGGCGCCGCTCGCGCTCGGCGAGGCGCAGGATGGTCTGCACGTTGGCGGTCACCTCAGGCTGGGCCGCCGCGAGCACAAGCTTGAGCACGAAGGGCGTCTGCACGAACTCGTAGGCCTGATAGGAGGTTGTTCCCAGCGGGCTGTCGCGCACGGTCAAAGCCGCGTCGGCCAACAGGTCGATGCGCCGCAGTCCGGTCGGCTCAGCGCGGCGCACGGTCAGGGCCGGACTGTGCCGGACCAACATCTGTCCGGTATGCCGGATGGCGCCGACCACGCCCAGCACGGGGGCCTCGATAGCGACTTCGCCCGAGCCCCCGCTGGCGCTCTGCCGCCAGGCCTGCACGGTGAAGGACTCGCGGTTCCGCGCCTGCTTCAGCAGGTTGATGTCCAGACGTTGTGAGGCGCCGTCCTGACGGACTTCCCAGCCGCGTACGTTCGTCCCCTCGACGCGCTCGACCTGGTAGCCAGGGGGCAGGTCCACGGTGAAGAGCTCGCGGTCGCCATGCCGGAAGGCCAGGTCCATGGCCCAGGCCGTCTGCAGCCGGTCGTCGAGAATATCGAAGATGGCCTTCGAAACGACGGTCAGCGAACGGTCGGCCTGGCCCTCGCTGACGCGCGGCCGCCACTGGACCTGAAGCGCGCCGTCGGTCGGCAGGCTGGTGCGGAGGACCTCGCCGGCGGCGGTATCATCGTACACCCGACGGTCGGCGGGGTTGCCGAGCCGCACCTCGGCGCCGACCGCAGAGACGGTAAGATCAAGCGTAGCGGCCGGGGCGGCAGGCAGGATGGCCGCAGCCACCCGCCAGCCGCCCTCCCGGGTCAGCCGCACTTGTGCCGTGAGCTCGAGCCGATGCCGCCCGCGCCCCTTGACCGCCAGCGAAACCAGGCTCGCTGGCGCCGCGGTCGACACCGCGGTCGACGCCGCGGCCTGGGGCCCGCCCGGCGCGGTCCCCGTCACCGCCGCCTGAACGATTCGCAACCGGGCCGCCTGGCCATCGAGCCGGGCGCGCGAAAGCACCGCCCCCGCCAGCGGAAAGGTCACCTCCACGAAGTCGGCGCTGAAGACCTCCACCTCGATCCAGCCGTCGAGTTCGAGGACGTCGCCGCTGCCGAGGCTGCCACTCAGAGCCATCCCGGCCAGCGCAAAGGGCACCGGGGGCGGGGTCCGGTCCGGATCGGGGAAGGCCGCCTGCCAGAGCGCCGCGAAGGCGTCGCGCGGCACCAGCACGAGGTCACCCACTTGCCCCGAGAGGCCGGGCGCGTAGGGAACGACGATGACGTCTTTGGGCACGGCAACCGGCTCCCCGAGCGGGATGCCCTGGATGATCACAGTCTGAGTCGGCGCCGGCCGCTCGGCCGCGGCTTCAGCGCCCCGGGCCCGCCCGCTGAGCGCCGCAAGCACAGCCAGCAGCAGGCCGAGCAGCGGCAGCGCCTGGCGCGGCAGCCCGGCAGCTGGCCTGCAGGAGACGAGCCCAGCCAGCAGATAGTAGGGCAGCAACAGACAGGCGCCATAGAAGGCGGCATTGAACACCGTGGGGAAGGCGACCAGGCCCGGCAGGGCCGGCAGCACTGTCGCCGCGCCCAGCACCGCCGCCACGTATGCGGCTTTGGCACGGGGTCCGCGGCGGGTCAACCCCGCCCCGGCGACGAGGACGCCCAGGCCGACCGCCCAGGCCAGGGCCGAGAGCCGGGCCTCACTGACGGTGAGCAGACGCAGTGACGGCGCCTCGCCGAGGCTACGAAACCGCAGGCTTCTGCCCTCGGCGACCAGGTTGATGGTGAGGCTGCGGGCGCCTTCCACCGCCCAACCGGCAACCCGAGCCGGCGGCGGACTGGCCGGCGTCCGCACGACCTCAGACGCAGCGTCCTTTCTGACTTTCCCCGCACTGCGCTCGAGGCCCTCGTTCTGGTTGGCGTCAAGCGCGGCGGTCGACAGGGTGGCGGACGCCGGCGCCGCGGGGGCATTCTGGGGCGCCGCCTTACCCTCCATCGCGTAAACGTCGGCTTTACGCGGCCCGTCGGCCAATTCCTCTTTGGCCGAGACCAGATTGCGGCTCGAAAGCCGGGCGACCTGTCGAGCCGAGCCGAGAGCCGCCAGGCAGCCACCCACGAGGCCACGCTCGAAACGGACCCCGCCGCTGCCACGCCAGAGTCCCCGAAATAGGCTCACGGCGGCGAGGCCCGGACCGGCGGCATCTTCGGCGACGACCGTGCCCGAGCTCTGCAAGACGGCGACATCGGTGGGCAGGTGGACCCGCCAGAGCAGGTCCGTCGAGGGCACCTCGGCCCCCACCCCGCCCTCGGCATCATGGAAAATCAGTCGCGGCGCGGTCAAGCGTACGCGGCCCAGAGCGCCCAACGGCGGAATGGCGGTCTCGTAGAGCAACTGCAGTTCGCGGGTGGTGGCGGTCTGACTGGCGGGCAGGTCCAGGAGGATGCGCTCCTGATCCTGTTGCGGGCGGGCGGGGCTGCCATCCACGGTGACCGACCAGAGCTGGGTATCGCGCGGCAACTCGATGTCCACGTACAGTGCCTTGGTGCGCAGAACAAAGCTGGCCTGGGACTGAGCCGTACCCTGGGCCGACAGGACCGTGGTCATCTGGGCCTGCTGGATGATGGCCGGTGGCAGGGCGCAGCCACGCGGGCGCACCACGGTCAACTTCACCGGCGGCGGCTCCCCGATGAAGCCATAGGCCCCCAGCAGGCGCGGGCCGGGCTGGTACTGCGCCTCAACCAGTTCTCCGATGTCGACCTTACGGGGCGGCTGGGGCAGGCGCACGTCCAATTCGGGGTTGCCTTCCACCGCCAGGAAGCCAGACTGGTAGGCCACGCCGGCGGCGCGGACAATGGGCAGGTTGACCTCCGCCTGCGCGCCCTCGTCAAAGCGCATCTGGAAGTCGATGGCGAGCTTGCGCAGGCCACCGGCAGGCTGCGCCAGTTCGATTAGCCAGCGCCGCTCGGAGCCGGCCTCCTCGTGGGTGAATTCCTTGATCACGGTATCGCCCAGACCGACGATCGAGAGCGCGACCGGAGTGCTGGCCGGTAGCAGCAGTTCGAGGCGGTTGGCGCGCGCCTCGGCGACGTCATAGACCACCTCAGCGTGGCAGACCAAGGCCTCCGCTTCAACGCGGAAGAAGGAGAAGGTCTCGGCAGTCAGTCGGGGATCGATGCGGGAAACGGTCAGGGTGGCGGCGTAGGGCGGCGAATCATAGCGGTAGGCCAAGGTGGTGTCGATCCCAGCCAGGCCGTATTGGGCCTTCTCGTTCTCGTTCAGTGGCGTCAGACCTTTCAGGGTATCCGGCAGCACGCGCAAGTCCTCGCTGGCGTTGGCGGCGACGGCGCCGCTGTCACGGGTGGCGTCGCGGACGGTGAACAGCGGGAAGACGACCGACCGCGTCAGCCACGGTTCGAGCCAGCCCCGGGGCACATGCACGGCCTCAAAGACGACCGTCCGCGGTTCGCCGGGAGGGCAGCCTTTGGGGAAGCGTACCAGCAACCGGCCAGGCTGCCCGGGAGCGCCGTAGCGCTCGAAGGCCAGGGGCGTCCCCGCGGCATCGTTGACCCGGGTCACATCCCAGTCGGCCGGGCCCTCGACCTCGAGGCTGAAGAGCTTTTCGTTCTCGGCCAGCAGGGCAAAGCCGCCGCGGACGGTCAGACCGCTTCTGGCCACGGTCAGGAGCAGGTTGCTGGTGACCCGGCGCCCGGCGGGGGGGGCCGCGAAACGGCCAGCGAGAGCAAAGTCGGTCGAGGGGGCGTAGTAGGCGATGGCGGCGCGCAGGGGCGGTCGGCCGGGGTCATCGAGACGGGCCGTCGCGGGCAGCGCTTGCAGGATGACGGCGCTGTCGATGGGGATGCCGGCCTGGGCGACCAGCTCCTCGATCTGCAGGCGGCGGTCGAGCAGGACGCCAACGACGGCCACGTGGCCCGCTACCTCGAGCGGCTCCAGCCGGGGCAGACGCCACGCCTCCAGGTCCGGCTGCGCTCGCAGGGCCGAGATGCCCAGCACCACGACCCCCGTCGTCTCCTCGCGCAGGAACACCTCGAGCTGCGAACCGCCGCTGCCCGCGCTGACGGCCCAGCGTGAGAGCAGCGGCGACTGCACCTCGGTGACCTCAAAACCAGCCGGCAACTGGAAGCGGAATTCGTCGACCGCGCGGTGCAGGATGTCCAGAGCGATGGTGGCGTGGAGCCGTTCGTAGGCCTGGGTCAATTCGTCGATGAAAACGCTGCGGGCCACAACCACGCGGTCCTTCCGTTTGAGGCGACTGTTCAGGCTCATGACCAGGGTGAGGCGCTCGGTTGAAGGCACGAGTTCGAAGCGTGTTTCTCCGGCCGTCGCCTCGACCGAGCGCGACGCGACCGCGGCGCCGCTGCGCAATTCGACGTCGCCAGACACCGCAAGGGTAATACGGGTACCGGGCGGCATGGGCAGGGCGATGTCCAGGACCTGGCGAGCGGCACTGGTCTGCAACGGCGCCACGGCCTCGAGCGCGAGGGTGTGGTCGGCTTTACCCTCGACGAACAGGCAGAGCCGGCCATCCGCCAGGCGGCCGATGGCGGCCGGACGGCCATCGAGGTCGGCCCGGCGCAACCCGAGCCCGGAAAAGCTCAGGGGAATGCCATGCACGCCGTCGGCCAGCACGCTGATCTTGAGTGTACCCGTGATGACGGCGCGGTCCGGCGCCACGGCGAGGTGGTAGCTGGCGGCCACGGGCAGGGCTGCGACCTGCGGGGCCTGCTCGGCACGCTTCCGCGCCTTGGCCTGCAGCTCCTCGAACTCGGCGCGGGGCAGCAGGACCCGGTCCGACTCCTTCTCAAAGAGGATCGGGAGAGCGTCGAAGGGGACCCGTATTTCGCGCGCCGTGGGTAGCTCCTGGCCGGTCACAGCCGGGAGGACGGCCAGGAGGACGGCCAGGATAGCGAGCCGCGGCCACTCCGCTCCCCTGGAGAGGCGCCCGCCAGCGGGCGCGACGGCAGAGGCCTGCCGCATCTCTACTGTTTTCTGGAGAGGCGCCTGGCCGCAGGCGCGACGGCAGAGGCCTGCCGCATCTCCACTGTTTTC
>CAIZKT010000902.1:0-5757 GCA_903933565.1 uncultured Victivallales bacterium
CCCTCCAGGCGATCCGGCACGTACCGGCCGGATCGGAACAGGAACCGCGTCGGCAAGTCTCATTACGGTATGTCCGGCCTCCCAGCCGGGGGCTGGGCTGAACCCTGAACCCCAGGACCTGAGTCATCCCCCCCACGGAACTGACTTGCGCCCCAGGTCCTTGACGTTTCTGGCGGCGCGGGGGATGAGGCCTTATACTACTCGGCGCGCGATGACCGCGGGACCGCGGTTGGGCGCTGAGTGGCGACGGTTCTTCGGGGCAGGGTGCGATACCCGACCGGCGGTGACAGTCCGCGAGTCCTGCGATGGCAGGATCGATCCGGTGAAAGTCCGGGACCGACAGTACAGTCTGGATGGAAGAAGAGCCGTCTGGCGGGCACTGTCGGCCGGTTTGCGGCTGGGGGTGCCGCCCGTATCCTCCCTGCCCCTGCCCCTCATGACGTGTGCAACCTTCCGGCAGCCTGCCGGTTCCGAACGCGACGAGGCTAATGGTGAATACGGCCGAAGACTTGATTGGGGCCATCGCCGCAGGCGAGATGATCGTCATCACGGATGACGAAGGCCGCGAGAACGAGGGTGACCTGCTGATGGCGGCAGAGAGGGTGACCCCGGAAGCGGTCAACTTCATGGCGCGTTTCGGCCGCGGTCTGGTCTGCGTCCCGGTGACCCGCACCCGCGCTACGCAGCTCGGGCTCTATGAGATGGGGCACGGCGGCGATGCCTACGGCACCAAGTTCACCGTCAGCGTCGACGCCCGCGCCGACGTCACCACCGGCATCAGCGCCTATGACCGAGCCCTGACCATCCAGCGCATCGCCGATCCGCGCATGACGGCCGCAGACTTCGCGACTCCGGGCCATGTTTTCCCGCTCATCGCCCGTGAAGGCGGGGTGCTGGTGCGCGCCGGCCATACCGAGGCGGCCTCGGACCTGGCCCGCCTGGCCGGCCTTTCTCCCTACGGCGTCATCTGCGAGATCATGAAGGATGATGGCACCATGGCGCGCCTGCCGGACTTGCAGGTTTTCGCCCAGCAGCACGGCCTGAAGATCGGCACCATCGCCGACCTCATCCGCTTCCGCCGCCAGACCGAGAGCCTGGTGGAACAGGTCCAGGTGGTCAAACTGCCCACGCCCGAGGGCGTTTTCGACCTGCACTGCTATGTGGCCAAGACCGACGGCCGCGAACACCTGGCCCTGGTGCATGGCGTCGTGCGTGGCCGGGAGAATGTCCTGGTGCGCGTCCACAGTGAGTGCCTTACCGGCGACGTCTTCCATTCACAGCGCTGCGACTGCGGCCAGCAGTTGCGCCAGGCCATGACGATGATCATGCAGGAGGACTGCGGCGTCGTGGTCTACATGCGCCAGGAGGGCCGCGGTATTGGCCTGAGCAACAAGCTGCATGCCTACCACCTCCAGGAGCGCGGACTGGACACGGTCGAGGCCAACGAACGACTGGGCTTCGCGCCGGACCTGCGCGAGTACGGCCTCGGAGCTCAGATTCTGCTGAACCTGGGCGTCGCCAGCATCCGCCTGATCACCAATAACCCACGCAAACTGGTCGGTCTCGAGGGCTACGGCCTGCAGATCACCGACCGCGTGCCGATTGTGGTGCCGCCGTGCGAAACCAATAGCCGTTATCTGAACACCAAGAAGGAGCGGCTGGGACACCTGATCTGAAGGCCTCTCCCCGCCGCCGTTATCGGTCAGAAAGGAGCCATCGATGAGCACCGTAGAAGGCGCCACGTACGAGGGTATGCTGCTGGCCACCGGGCTGCGTTTTGGCATCGTCTGCAGCCGTTTCAACGAGTTCTTCGTGTCCAAGCTGCTCGAAGGGGCGAAGGACGCCATCCGTCGGCATGGCGGCAGTGTCGCCGACATTGAGGTCGCCTGGGTGCCCGGTTCCTTCGAAATCCCGCTGGTGGTCAAGCGCCTGGCAGGCAGTGGTCGCTATAACGCGCTGATCGCCTTGGGCGTGGTCATTCAGGGGTCCACCTCTCACGCCCAGTACATCAACTCCGAGGTATCGAAGGGGCTGGCCCAGGTGTCCATGCAAACGGGCCTGCCGGTCATCTACGGCGTGGTCACGACCGAAAGCATCGAGCAGGCCATCGAGCGTTCCGGCACCAAGGCCGGAAACCGGGGCGCCAGCGCCGCGGTCGCCGCCATCGAAATGGCCAACCTGATGAAGACGCTGCCGACGGCGAAGCCATGAACAACCCCGAGACCGCGACCGCGAGCGCCGACGATGCGGCCCGTATCGAGCGCTACCGCCGCGAACGCCAGTTCGCCCGCTGCTCCGCTCTGCAGTACCTCTACCAGGCGGACGTGCAGGATGACTGGGGCAACCTCGGCCGCAATCTCGCCCTGCTCAAACCCCAGCTTCGTGAACTCGAGGAGACCCTCGACCAGCCCTCCTTCGAGCGCGCCTGGGATTTCACCGAACGCCTGGTCCGTGGCGTCGTTGCCGAACGCGCTCGGCTCGACGAGCGGATTTCCTCCAGCGCTACCAACTGGACCCTGGCCCGCATGAGCGTGGTGGACCGCAACATCCTGCGGCTGGCCACCTACGAGCTGTACTGCGGCGACGAGGTGCCGGAACTGACGGCGCTGGACGAAGGGGTCGAACTGGCGAAAGTGTTCGGCCACGTTGACTCTAGCCGTTTCGTCAACGGCGTTCTTGACCGTCTGCTGCGCGACCGGCGCACGCCGTGAAGCCGAGCCTCCCCCAGGTCGGCGCTGAGTCCCGCTAGGCACTTCCCGCCAAGGAGAGTGGATGAAGTCGATCTTCCGCATCTTTCAGCATGGCTTGCAGCGTACGAAGACCGGCCTGCTGCGCCGCATCCAGGCGATCTTCGCCGGCACCAGCCGCTGGGACGAGGGGACCTACGAACAGCTCGAAGCGGCCCTGGTGAGCACGGACCTGGGAGTCGAGATCAGCCTCCGGGTGGTGGCCGACGTGCGCAGCCGCTACGAACGCGGGGTTATCGCCACCACGGCTGACGTGCTTGGCGTCGCCCGCGAGACCGTGCTGGAACTCCTGCGGCCCGCCGACCAAGCCCCGCTGCACACCCCCCCGGAAGGCCCCACCGTCATCCTCGTGGTCGGCGTCAACGGCAGCGGCAAGACCACCACCATCGCCAAGCTCGGTCATGCCTTTCGCCAAGACGGCAAGTCCGTCCTGCTTGCCGCCGGCGATACCTACCGCGCCGCCGGCATCGAGCAACTGCAGATCTGGGGCGAGCGCGTGGGCTGTCCCGTGGTGGCTGGAAAACAAGGCGGCGACGCGGCGGCAGTGGCCTATGACGCGGTCTGCGCCGCCCGGCAACGCCAGATTGACCTCCTGCTGATCGACACCGCCGGCCGCCAGCATACCCAGCGCGGTCTGATGGACGAACTCGCCAAGATCGGCCGCAGCATCGACAAAGCCATGCCCGGCGCGCCCCACGAAGTGTGGCTCACCGTCGACGCCTCGACCGGCACCAACGCCCTGGTCCAGGCGCGCGAGTTCGGTCGGCTCTTCGGCATCACCGGACTGATCCTGACCAAGCTCGACGGCTCCGGTAAGGGCGGGGTCGTCGTCACCATCCGGCAGGAACTCGGCTATCCGGTGCGCTTCGTGGGCCTGGGCGAAGCCATGGACGACCTGCAGCCCTTCGACGCGACCCTCTTCGCCCGGGCGCTGTTTGAATAGTTACGAACTTTACCGAGGCATTACGACGCCCAGGCCGAAGGGCTGGACATAACCTGATCAAGGCTCTATAGTACGCGCTTTGCAGACAGACCGCGGCACCGCTGTCGGCACGCTGTGCGAAGCGGAATACGATCGAGGGTATAACGATGGCTACCAGTACCTACCGTAACAAGAACTTGGTTCGCCCCGTCAAGCGTGGTAAGGCCAAGCGCCAGCGCGTTGCCGCCCAGCGCAAGCGCCTGGTGGGGTTGGGCATGCCGGCGGCTTTCGTGGTTAAGATGGACCTCGATAAGGTCCGCGGTCTGCTGCGGCGTCCGGCCAAGGTTCCCAAGGCAGCCCTAGCCGCCACCGCCCGCGTGGCCACCCGCGGGGCCGAAGTCGCCGAGATGGCCCGGACCCAGGCCGCCAAGGCCGCCAAAGCGAAGGCCTGAGCGCACACTGATCCCGTCCCTCGCGGAATGCTCGCGAGGGACGGAAGGGACCCAAGGGACTGTCCCCGTCTCCCCCTTCCCCGATTCGCCGTCTCTCCCCTGCGCCGTCTCTCCCCTTCGCCGTCTCTCCCCTTCGCCGATTCGCCGATTCGCCGATTCGCCGTCCCTCCCCTCCGCCGCCTCAGACCACGTCCGCCATGGACAAGCCCGACTCCTGCAGGATGTCGGCGCAGGTGACCTTGGCGCCCCCCTGATGACCGCTGCGCAGCATCGTCTCGGTCAGTAAGGCCACGCGGACGCCGAAGGTAAACGGCACCCGATTCTGCCGACAGCGCCCGCGCACCAGTTTGACGAAGTTATCGCAGGGGCTCTCCGGGTAGCCGTCCGGCAGGGGACATGGCACTTCCTCGATGTCCTTGCCCTGCGGCCGCAGCAGCACCTTATTGCCGTAGAACATCAGATCGCCCTCGCTGCCCCGGATCCGCACGTCATCCTGGAAGCCACCCAGGATATCGCCGACGATGATGATGCGGCCCGCGGCACCGTTCGACAGTTCGACGTTGAACATGCCGTTGATCTCGATCTGTTTCCGGTCGCCCTGATGCCAGTTGTCGATGAAGCCTTCGGCACTGCGCGGCAGCAGGTCCGTCATCCACAGCAGGATGTCCAGATAGTGGCTGCCCGAATCATTAATCTGGCCACCGCCGGAGAATGCGGGGTCGCCGCGCCATTCCCGCCCGGCCCAGTCCTGGGCCATGTAGACATAGAAGGTCTTGACCTCGCCGATGACGCCCTTGCGGATCAGTTCACGGGCTTTGACGAACTTCGCTTCGTAGTGGCGCTGGTAATGCACGACGCCGATTTTGCCGGAGGCCTGCAGCATGCGAGTGATCTCGATGGCGTTGGCCGCGCCACAGACCATAGGCTTCTCGATCAGCACATGCCGACCCTGCGTCAGGGCGTATTTCACGTGCTCGTAGTGCGGAATATGCGGGGTAAAGATGCCCACGGCGTCGATCTCGTGATCATCGATGACATGCCGGTAGTCTTGCGCGCCGGTGTAGCGCGCGAAGCTGTAGCCCAAGCTCTTCTCGAGATTGTCGAGGCGTTCCGGTCGGATGTCCGCCGCGGCCACCACCTGTAGACCCATCGCGTGCTTCGCCAACTGCATGATGCGGTCCGTGCCCGCTCCGCCGCAACCGATGGCACCAAACCGAATGGGAACCCGCTTCGCCATAACCGGAATCCTTTCCTGCTTGCCGCATCCCGTCTTGGTCGGCTCAAACCTCGCAGAGCGGAGACCGGACGGGACGGCCACTCCAACCGGCATACGGTAGAGCCTGAAGCGCAAGCCGTCCACATGCCCCGTCTCCGGGCTTTGAACTGAGTCGCGGCGCAGGGCGGTTTCAAGAAACGACCGCCGTCGTACCGCCGACAGTGAAAGCGGCGTCGACGGGCCGCGTCCGCGGCCCTCTGCCGCGCGCACTCCATACCGCGCGTCGGCCAGGTGGACTGCGTGTGGCAAGGTCGCCGGCGGCGACCGCGACACCGCTTTGGCTTGGCGCCTGTGCCATGCCTGACGGCGGGTGTTCTCGCGCAACCCGATACGGCAGACAGACCACGGGTGTTGCGCCGC
>CAIZKT010000903.1:0-3411 GCA_903933565.1 uncultured Victivallales bacterium
GCAACGCCCTGGGTACCCGTCCACAGCGAAGATCGAGCCCTGAAGGGGCGGACCATGCGACCTCGGTGCGAAGGTAGGGTAGATGGCTCGCCCCTACAGGGCTCAATCCCATAGCCATTCTATTCCCAGGGCGTTGCCCTGGGCTGGTATGGCAGCGCGCCTTCAGCGCTTCAGACGGACTCTTGCACAGGTCGTCTATTTTCCGCGTCTGAAGAGCCGTCGATAGGCACGGCGAGCCAGGTCACCGGCGCCTCGCCCCAGCAGACTGTAGAGAAGGACCTGCCACGCATCAAACCTGCGCATGTCCGCTACGAGAGCGCGTAGAGCATGTTTCCGCGCCAGGCTGACATTGCCGCGGTTGAAGAGCGCCCAGGCCCAGTCGGTGTGCCACTGAGAGGCGGATTCAATCAGCGGGAAGTCGGCCAAGATCACCCCGGCCGGATCGAGGCCGCGCCTGCGTGCCGCCTCGGTCACCAGGCTTGTCCTGAGTTCGAGCCACTCGCGGCGCTTCTCCCGGTCGGAAAGCGCCGTGTGACTGCTCCAGTGCTGCCGCCAGTCAAACAGACAATCGGGCAGGTTGGCGAAATCACCGCTACCCAGCAAACGCAGGTAGACATCCAGATCGTCGGTACACCCTACATCCTCACGGTATCCCCCAATGGCCCGCAACGCAGACATGCGCAACATGGCACTGGGTTGGGCAATCACCGTGCCGATGCCGCGCAGGAGTTCCCGCTCGATACCCGCATGATCGAGGGGAAGAACGGCTTGTTTCAAGACGGCGCCATCGCCATCGATCAGGCAGTAGTGCGTCCCCAGGATGACACAACCCGGATGGGCCTGCATGTACTGCACCTGCCGCTCCAGGCGTTCCGGGCGTGAGACATCGTCGCCATCCATCAACGCCACATACTCACCGCGCGCAATCTCGATCCCCCGATTCTTGGTTCCACCGAACCCCAGTCGCTTGACGGAATGGATGACCCGCACCCTGGAATCGAGACGGGAGTAGCGATCCAGAATCTCGGCAGTACCGTCATTGGAGCAGTCGTCGACAATGATGTACTCGAAGCCGCGAAACGTCTGCCCCAGCATGCTCTCAACGGCGAGACCGATGTAGCGTTCCCCGTTCCGAACTCCCGTCAGAACAGTGACCAGAGGTTCCATATCCAGACCTCCCATTTCTCTCACAGGTGCCTTGCCCGAATCACCCCGGTCACCGAGCATGTCCCGCGGCCAACGCTTACCGACACAGCCGCCTTCGCAGGCCGCGTCCGACTCGTCGTAGCACCTGGCCCGCCATAGCTGGCGCATCGAGCATCCGGTGTTGCAGTTTCAGGAACCAATACTTTTCGGTAATCGAGTTCGATAGCGCCGGCAACCGCGCCCATTCCGAGGGATATAAATCCGGATTGTCGGACCAGGAACCGGGGCGAAACCGGCCTTCTGCCGGGTGGATAACCCTCTTGCCTGGTACGCTCGAAAGCCAGGCGCCCCACCACGAGAACGTGGAGGCGGAGACTACATGGTTCTTGCATTGAGTCATGAGATACAAATCCTCCCAGCATTCATTGCCGTCGATGAAGACCAACTCGACGGGGAGGCCAGCCAGTCGAGCTCGGGCGGACTGCATATCGTCGGAAAACACGGCCACCCGGCGGGGTGCCAGCATCGCGACCGCCTGGCGGTAGTAGGCTGCCCCGGGAGTGAAGAAAGCTAGTTTCGTCGGAAACGTGCAGTAATCACCGAAACGCAGATGGAAACATGTCATTTGGGGCAGCTCCAGTCCCGCGTACTTATCTCGCACTCGCTGGGTCATCTCGGGACGAAAGCGGTACCACCGTCGCACCTCAGGTTCAGTAGTCGCGAAGTAGCGCCACGACTCGAAGTTGCCATCGTAGTCAGTGCCGTCCGGCGCACACTCCGCCTCCGGGTAGTATTTGAGGCGCAGGTCGCGGAAGACATGAGTGTACTCTGCGGTTGGCGCCCGTTCCGCCGCGTCCTCCAGCGTCAAAACGCTGTCGCCAATCCAGCCCGGACAGTAAAAGTGCGTACCGTGACGGCGGGCAACGGTGCGAAGAAACGCATACTGGAACAATTGGTTTCCCAGGCGGCCCATTTGGCCGAATCGGGTCATGCAGAACACGCGGGGATCTCCTGCTCCTGTGGACGACCTGGACCCCTAAGAGAAACCGACCTGTGCAACAAGGGAGTCTGCCTGGAGCGCTGAAGGCGCGCTGCTATACCAGCCCAAGGCGCCCCGTTGGGGCTGAAGACCTCGGCCCATCCACGCTGAAGCACCCTATTTTACCAGTTCAATATTCCTGAAAAGCAGATTCCCTATCTGCTCTCCACGAGAATAATCGGACATCAACTCAAACCCCTGCTTTTGCAGCAACCGAACAGTCTCAGCCTTGGTCAGTGCCCCAGAATAAGAAGACAACTCGCCATATTCGGTGTAAAGATACTTACACCTCTTGAGGGTATTCGCGGCGCCCTCAATCATGTCTTTCTCGGCGCCCTGGATATCCGACCAGATAAAATCTATTTCCTTAATGCCGTTCTGTTCGACCCAGGAATCCAGTCGCAGTGAGCGTACCTCCACCTTGCGGCCAAACTTCAGCCAGGGATAATCCTTCGGGCTTGACTTTGCCTCCTTGATGGAAGAAGAATAATCCCAATCTATTTTCTTGAAAAATGCATACAGCCAACCTAACCCTAGATACTTATACCGCCTTGGAACGGACTCTGGCGGACATCCTGAGGACATATTGAGCGTGACTTTCCCATCCACATTCGAGACAGCGGCCTCCGTCAAGACACAGCGCTCATCCTGGATTGCCGCCTTGAATTGTTTGATACACCTGGGGTCCGGATCAAAACAGTAAATCCTGATATCCCTGAAGGTATCCAAGAACTTGCGGGTATCTTCTCCCGCATGGGCGCCCAATTCCAGCACAACAGGATCTTCTTTCTGCAATATGTCTTTGGTCATCGCAGGCTCAAACATTCTCGGCTCCCTCTTGCTGACTGAAGGGGCGGTCCATGCGACCTCGGCGCGGAGGTAGGGCAGACAGCTCGCCCCTCAAGGCCATTCGATTCTACTACACTCGACTCTTTCACCACAGAGGACACCGAGAGCACAGAGGCTGGCGATAGGGTTTGGGTGATCTATACATGAGACTCTTGCCGAACCCCTCACGACTCGCGAGGCCGCTCGCCCTCCACAGGTAGCCGCCGCCGCGACGCCTTTAGGCTGGAGGGCGAGACGCTGGCGAGCCGAGGGTTCTGAAAGCGCCTCACCTACCTCACTCTTCTCCAGTGCGTTGATCTCGGTGCTCTCGGTGCTCTCTGTGGTTGACAAAAATGAGAATCGAATGGCCCTGTATGAGTGAGAAGCTGTGGTAACTA
>CAIZKT010000904.1:0-17292 GCA_903933565.1 uncultured Victivallales bacterium
ATGGCCACCGCGGAGAAGTAGAACTGCGGGTTGATCAGCGCCCAGCCGCCGCCGCGCATGAAGGTCGGAAACAGCCCGGACAGGGGCCAGAAGGCGAACGAGCGCCGGATCTCGATCAGGGTCTCAGGATAGTAGACGCACAGGTAGTTGTTGAGGTGCACGCTCACCACCAGGATCATGGCGATCCAGAAGCTGCGCTGGCGGAAAACCGGGCTCGGAGAGCCGTCCTCGGCCGGCAGCATGGCCTGGGTGAACTGCACCAGCGGATAGGGCAGGTGCTCATGTCGGCTCCACTGCCGGTGCAACACCAGCGACAGCCCCGTCAGCGCCACCCAGAGGATGCCGAACAGCGGCAGCCAGAATAACAGCGTGGAGCGCCAGGCGTGCCAGGGCACGTCCCGTAACGTGATGGGCTCGCCGCCGAGGCGGAGCCCTTGCACAAAGCCAACCAGGGCATTGCCATCGTCGGCGCTGGGATCGGCCAGCATGCGCTTGGGCACGTACTCGATGGCGTTGTGCGGGGCCTCGCCAGCGTCCTTCCAGGACCAGCCTGGCTGGGTCTTGGCGTAGTGGTGCGGCAGCATCGCCGCCTTGGGCAGGATGCGCAACAGGCTTGAGTACGGCACGCAACAGGCCGGTAGCGCTAACGCCACCACCACCACCAGTTCGCGGGCGCTGAAGGGGCGAAGCCACGACCGCCGCCCGCCGCTCAGCCGCGTCAGGCGGTGCAGCAATGGATTGACCAGAAACAGCGCCAGCAGCAAACCGCCATAGACACTCGTCGGCATGTGGTTGCCCACGAACATCGTCTGGCGCAGCACGCCGTCGTTGAAGTAGGTGTAGCCGCAGATGAAGGCCGCCCCGAGAAAACCCAGGGCGACTGCGCGTATGGTCATGCCTCGCTCCGTTCAGGCACAAAAAACGCGCCTAACATACTGCCGCGACCGCAGGCGACCACATGAGACCTCAGAGCTGGGACGCGCCAGGCACGTCGTCGAGGCTGCCGCCGGTTTCGCGTCCCTCTCTGAGGCCGCCGCTCACACCCCCAGCCGGCACCAGCGCGCCAGCTCGCCGGGCGTGCGGTTGGTCTTGGGCGTGTAACCCGGCAGCGGCATGAGGCGCTCGTGAATCGCATCCAGAATCCACCCCGGCTGCGGGAAGTACTTCTCTTCCAGTTCCGCGGCTGGGCACACCCAGTTGCGCGAACCGATGACCACCGGCGGCGCATCGAGATCGTCAAACGCCAGTTGGGTCAGATTCGCCGCGACGTTGTGCATCACGTTGCCGCGCTCCACCGCATCGGAAATCAGCAGCGCCTTGCCCGTCTTCTTCACGCTGGCCACCAGCTTGTCGTAGTTCAGTGGGTTGACCCCACGCAGGTCGATCACCTCGGCGTCCACGCCATAGTCGGCCAACAGTTTCACGGCCTCGAGGGCGCGGTAGAGGACAGGGCCGAAGGTGATGAGGGTAAGGTCCTTGCCCGGCTTCTTCACGTCCGGGTCTCCCATCTCGATTTCGTAGTAGCCGGCCGGCACCCCCCCCTCGTGGAAGAGCTCGCCCTTGCCGTAGACGGTCTGGCTCTCCAGGAAGATCACCGGGTCTGAGCCCGCCAGGGCGGCATTGAGCAGGCCTTTGGTATCGTAGGGCGTGACCGGATAGACCACTTTCAGCCCCGGAATGTGGTTCACCAACGCCGACCAGTCCTGCGAATGCTGCGCGCCGTACTTGAAGCCTACCGAGATGCGCAGAACCACCGGCATATTGAGCACGCCGCCGCTCATGGCCTGCCACTTTGAGAGCTGGTTGAAGACCTCGTCGCCAGCGCGACCGAGGAAGTCGCAATACATCAGTTCGGCGACCACGCGCCCGCCACTCAGAGCGTAACCGACCGCGGCGCCGACGATCGCCGCCTCGCTGATCGGGCTGTTGAACAACCGGTGGTAAGGCAAGAGTTCGGTCAGCCCGCGGTAGCAGGCGAAAGCGCCACCCCAATCGCGGTTCTCCTCACCGAATGCCACCATGGTCGGGTCGATGCTGAGGCGGTGTACCATCGCCTCAAACACGGCGTCGCGGACGTTATACTGCTTCATCTCCGCGAACGGCTTGCCGGTCTTGGCATCGAGGGCGAAGCGCTCCTTCTTCTGGATGCGCTTGAACTGCTCGTTCTCCTCGACCGGCTGCAGGAATTCGGGCGCCCGGTCGTCGAACTTCTCGATCTTGCGGTTGGTGAAGGTCACCGTCTCGATGAACGGCGACTCCAGGGTTTCATAGGGGCTGATGGCCGGATCGATGGCCAGTTTGAACAGCTCAAAGACAAAGGCCTCGGTCTGGGTCTTGAGGGCTTCCATCTCGGCCTCGCTGACGACGTTGGCCTTGACCAGACGCTGACGGAAGGTCGGGATCGCGTCGGCGTCCGTGAAGCGCTGAATCTCCTCCATCGAGCGGTAGCTGGAGGCGTCCGACGGGCTGTGCCCGGCCACCCGGTAGGTCACCGTGTCCAGCAACACCGGCCCGCGTCCCTCAGCCAGGATCTGCTTCTTGCGGCGGAAGGCATCCGCCACGGCCAGCGGGTTGTAGCCGTTCACTCGTTCGGCATGCATCTGCTCCGGGTTCACTCCGGCGCCGATGCGGGCCAGGAATTGATACCCCATGGTTTCGCCCCGGGTTTGGCCGCCCATGCCGTACTGGTTGTCCATGCAGTTGACGATCAGGGGCAGGCCGCCGCCCAGCGCCTGGTCCCACAACGTCCGATACTGGTCCATGCTAGCGAACGAAAGGCCTTCCCACACCGGCCCGCAGCCGAACGAGGCGTCGCCAATATTGCACACCACGATGCCCGGCTTGCGGTTGATGCGTTTGAACAGCGCGGCGCCGGGAGCGATGGAGCCGCTGCCGCCCACGATGGCGTTGTTGGGGAAGACGCCGAAGGGGGTGAAAAAAGCATGCATGGAGCCGCCCCAGCCCTTGTTGAAGCCGGTGACGCGCGCAAAGATCTCGGCGTAGGCGCCGTACACCAGAAAGCGCCGCGCCAGGCTCTTCACGTCGCCGCTGAAGCCCTTCTCCACTACCGCCAGCGCCGCCCCGCCGAAGAAGCCCTTCATCAGACCCAGCAACTCCGCCTCATCGAGCTTGCGGATGGCGCTCAGGCCCTTGGCCAGGATCTCGCTGTGGCTACGGTGGCTACCGAAGATGGCATCGTGGGCGTCCAACTCCCACGCCTGACCCACCGCCGCCGCCTCCTGCCCTATCGAGAGATGCGCCGGACCGGCGTGCTTGTAGGCTACGCCCTGGTACTCGCCAACCTTCTTGATCGCGTCAATGATGTTCTCGAAGGTGCGCAGCACCACCATGTCATGGTAGATCGTCTTGAAATCATCGACGGAATAGAGCTTCCGCTCTTCCGCGACGCTCTTGCGATACTGGCACACCGGGATGGGGGTGAACTCAATCTGTCCCGGCTTGAACAATTCCTCGGGGAAGATCTCGAGTTTCTTCGGCATGGCGTCACCTTTCGTGCTTGTTGATTACTCCGACGGTCCGCCTCAAAAATACAATGACCCACGCCCCATGCGTGGACCCAGGTCCCAAGCCCCAACGGGGCGTCACATACCAGCCCAGGGCAACGCCCTGGGTCCCTGTTCATACCCCCGACTAAGCCCTGAAGGGGCGGTCCATGGAGTCCGCAGACCGTCTCTGCCGACGCCGCCGACCGCGTGAGCCAGGGCTCCCGCGAGCCCGCCAACCGGGGCTCAGGCATGCAACACGGTTTCCCTCAGCGCTTCGCTCAAGGTCGGGTGCGGGAAGACGATCTGGCGGACGTCGTCCACGCACAGTTCCAACTCCACCATGGCGGCGGCCGTGGCGATGAACTCCCCGCAGCTGCCGCCGATCATGTGTACGCCGAGGACCTGGCCATGGCGCTCGCTCACCAGCACCTTGACCGTGCCGCTCTTGCCGGCTTCCTCGACGATGAAGCGCCCGGCAATCGCCATCGGCATGACCGCCTTGCGGTAGGCGATCCCCTGCCGTTTCAGCTCCTCTTCCGTAGCGCCCACCTGAGCCACCTCGGGATGCGTGTAGATCACGCTGGGGATGGCGGAGAAGCGCATGCGGTCGGGGATGCCGAACATGGTATGCACCGCCACCATGCCCTCGCGGGTGGCAGAGTGGGCCAGCAGCAGGCGGCCCGTACAGTCGCCGCAGGCCCAGATGCCGGGCACGTTAGTGCGACCACACTCGTCCACGCGGATGCCGCGGCGCTCCACCGCCACCCCCGCCTCCTCCAGCCCGAACCCCTTCAGCACCGGCTGCCGACCGGTGGCATTCAGCACATACGTGCCGCTGACGCTCTGCGGCTTGCCCTCGGCGTCGGTGTAATGCACCGTGTTACCCTCGACCTGCGTGACCCGGCACGAAAGCTGGATCGACACCTTCCTCTTCTTCAGGTCCGCCTGCAGCCGCTTGCCGATCTCCTCGTCGAGCACCGGCGCAATCCGCTCCAGCATCTCCACCATGGTGACTACCGTGCCCAGCTCGGCGAAGAAACAGGCGAACTCCAGCCCGATGACGCCGGCGCCGATCACCACCAGGCTCTCGGGTACCTGCTGCAGTTCGAGAATGCCCGTGGAATCCACTACCGCCTTGGACTCGCGCAGGCCCGGAATCGGCGGCACGGCGGGCACGCTGCCCGTCGCCAGCAGAATGTTGACCGCTTCGTATTCGCGCTCGCCCGCCACCACCTTGCCGCGCCCCGCCAGCCGCGCTTCAGCTTTGACCAGCTCGACCCCGGCGCCCTTGAGCATGGCGCTGACGCCCTTGCACAGAGTCGCCACCACCTGCTTCTTGCGCTCCTGCACCGCCGTCAGGTTGAAGACGGGCGCACTCACCGTCACGCCGTAGCGCTCCGCTTCGCGGCAGTCGCTGTAGGCGCGAGCGCTGCGCAGCAGCGTCTTGGTCGGAATGCAGCCGACGTTGAGGCAGACGCCGCCCACCTCGCCCTTCTCGAACAGCACCACCTTCTTGCCGAGCTTGGCAGCGTAGGCCGCTGCCTCATAGCCGCCCGGCCCGGCGCCGATGACTGCAAGATCGTACATAAGAACACTCCTAAACGTCAGACCGGTCAGACCGGTCAGACCGCCTCCCGGTTACCCCGCCACACACACCAGCTCGAATCTCTCCAGAATCGCCCGCAGAGTCTGCAGGAAGCGCGCCCCCGGCGCGCCGTCCACGACCCGGTGATCCAGGGTCAGGCTGAGCTGGATCATCTCGCGGTACTCGATGACCCCACCCACGCGCACCGGCCGCAGCAGCGTCGTGCCCACCCCCAGAATCGCCACCTGTGGCGCATTGATCACCGGCGTGAAGGTCGTGACCCCAAAAGTCCCGAGGTTTGACACCGTGAACGTCCCACCCTGCAGGAAGTCGGGGTTCAGGCTGCCCGCCGCGGCCTGTTTGGCCAATTCCTTGGCCTTGGCTGCCATCTCGGCAAGACTCAGGCGCTGGGCGCCATGCACCACCGGCACCATCAACCCGCGCGGGGTGTCACAGGCAAAACCCAGGTTGACCGCGGCGTGCTGGCGCACCACCGTACCGTCGAACTCCGCGTTCAGCGCGGGGTGCTGACGCAGCGCCTTGGTCGCAGCGTACATCACCATGTCGCCAATGTTCACGTTGGCCAGACCCAACGCCTCGCCCTGCGCCTTGAGGCGCTGCCGCAACGCCAGGAGGCCACTGACATCGGCTTCCGCATTGAGGGTGTACTGCGCCAGGCCACTCAGCGACTCAAGCAGGCGCTTGGCGATAATCTTACGAATGTTGCTGAGCTTGACCTCCGTGATCGTGTCCGCCGAGGGCGCTGCCGCCGCAGGCGGGGCGACCGGGGCGGCGACCGCTGGGCCGGCGGCGCCGCTCTCGGCCGCCGGCAGCGCCGGAGTGGCCTTGCCCAGGTCCTGAACGCGCACCATGCCGCTCACCCCGCTGCCGAGCGCGGGCGTCGCCACGCCCTCGGCTGCCAAGCGTGCTGCCGCCGGGGTGAGATGCGGTGCGCTCCGGTAAGCCTCGATCACATCCCTTTCCTCGATCCGACCGCCAACGCCGCTGCCCTGAATGGACGGTATGACAAAGGGGTGCTCTTTGACGAAACGACGCGCCCGCGGGCTCAGCGGCCCGTTGTCCACCGCTACGGGCGCCACCGCCGCTGCCACCGGCGCAACCGCGGGCCCGGTCGGAGCACCACTCGCAGCGGCAGCTGCCGCGGTGCCCGCCGACGCCGCCCCGTCCGGACGAAACGCCGTCACCTCTTCGCCCGCCGAGCCGATGACCCCGAGATTCTGCATCACCGGCACCAAATCACCCTCGGACCAGAACAACGCCAGCACCGTCCCTGCCGCCGGCGACTCAATCTCGAACGCGGCCTTGTCCGTCTCGATGTCGGCCACAATGTCGCCGACCTTGACGCAGTCGCCCGGCTTGACCCGCCACGTGGTCAGCAGGCACTCTTCCACGGAGTTACCCGCCTTCGGCATCACTATCGGGGTTGCCATGACCTCTGTTCTCCTTAAACCCTGGAACCTGGCCGTTCTCACGCACCCGCCAGGATGACCTCGACCCCATGCCCCTCAAGGGCCTCGCGAAACGAGTCGCCCACCTGGTCCGTAATCAGAATGTCGATATCCTCGATGCTGCCGCTGCAAGTGAATGACGGCACGCCGATCTTGCTGTGGTCCGCCAGCAGGATGACCTGCGTCGCGCGCTTCATGATCTGCTCTTTGGTGAACGCCTCGTTGGTGTCGGTGGTCGTCATTCCCTCCGCCACCGTCAGGCCGATGGTGCCCATGAACGCCTTGTTGACGTTGAGCGCTCGGATCACGTGAACGGTCAAGGGTCCTACCAGCGTCCGCGCCAGGGCTCGGTACTCGCCCCCCACCAGGATCAGCCGGTGACCGGACTCCAGCAACGCCGCCGCCGCCATCAAGGAGTTGGTGACCACCGTCAGGTCACGGTGCGGTGGCAGCAACCGCGCCAGCATGAGCACGGTCGAACCGCCATCCAGGTAAATCGTGTCGTGCTCCTCAATCAACCCCAACGCCGCCCGCGCAATGCGCTCCTTCGCCTCGCAATTCTCCGTCTCCTTGGCGGCAAACAGCGGCTCCACCCGGCGCGCCGGCGTCAACGTCGCTCCACCCCGGACCCGCGTCAGCAGACGCCGCCTCTCCATGTCCGCCAGGTCGCGACGCAGAGTCGCCATGCTCACTGCCAGACCCTCGGCCAACTCATGCACCGAACGACCCTGCGTCCCCGCTAGCAACTCCAGGATGCGACTCTCCCGCTCTGTCGCTAACATGCGCCCGATCATACGCCGCTGACCCTCTGAGTCGAATGGCCTTCGGAACAGTCATCAATGATCAATACTAAGCCACATATCGTGCAATTTCAATCAGCATCGCTCATTTTCGCGCAACGCGGAGATCCATCCACGCTCATGGGTCTGGTGCGTCGGCCAGCGCGGCCAGGACGGAGCTGTACGCCAGGCGAGCCCTTCGTCTTCAGGCGCCAGAGGCATCAGGGGCCATCGTCTCCACCGCGCCGCTCAGGCGCCCGCGAAGCGCGTCATCCAGCCGCAGCGGACGACCACGCTCGTAGTCGAACAGGACCATTCCCGTCTTGGCCAGAGCGACGATGCCCCGAGTCTGAGCGTGGCTGACCCGGTAGAGCACATCGAAGCCTGAGCCCGTAAAGTCGCCCGTGCCGACGGCAATCTGCAGGCGGTCGCCGCGGAACGCTTGAGCCTTGTAGACGATGGCCACATCCGCCATGATCGAGGCCGCGCCGCCGAGGCTCATCTCGCTGTAGCCCAAACTCGCCAGAAACTGCAAACGGGCTTCGTGCAGCAACCCCAGCAGCGCGTCGTTGCCCAGATGGTTGCCGTAATTCATGTCGCCCACCCGCAGGGTCAGCTCGGTGACAAAGGGAAGGTTCTCGGGAATCTCGAGGCGAATCCGGGCCATGGCGTCCTCCCTGCGCTGCATAGGTTAAGGCACGACCCTAGGCTACCCGTCCGGCGTGCCGCCGTCAACCGGCAGACGTCGGCGTTTAGCAGCGGCCTCAGGAGAACGGTATGGGGGCCACTCAGACCGCCTGCCATCACCGCGCACTCGCCTCGAAATACCCCGTAGTTCAGCTTGAAATGCCGATGCTCAGCCCTATCTTAGAGTCCCGTTAGTACTCTCGCGCTTTGACGGTCAGGCCAGCGTAGCTCAGTGGTAGAGCAGCTCATTCGTAATGAGCAGGTCCTCGGTTCAATCCCGAGCGCTGGCTCCAGTCTTTTCCCCCCGATTCAGCTTCAAACTGCCTCGAACTGTCCTCTTCTGTGCCATCCCCTCTGACCCCTTAAGTGTTAGCAAAAATGTGGGAAAGTGTTAGCAAAAGTGTTAGCAGATTCCCGAGCCTGACCACAGATGGTCATGGGCACCCGCCGCAGTCCGAGATCCGGTGTCCCATCTGCACTGTCGATCAGAAGAAACGCACTCGGCGTCAGTCCAGCCAAGCAAGACGGTTCCGCCGGGACGCTGTCCCTGTGGTTGAAGCCGCTTGATGGTCATGCTGATCATGGCCCAGTAGGGCGGTGGCTACGCACCTACCTCCGCGATTGGCGGCACGTCTCGCGCTACGTCCCATCTCGGCGTGGCCATTTCTCCAGACCCGCACACCAACCTTGCGACTCCGTTGGTCCCACCCAGGATGTAACGTGGACATCCATCCCCCCGGTGAGTACGTTGCTGCCCACGGCCAGCCGCGAGCGGCGGCAAGCCAGCGGAGGCCGAGGCAGAACGAGAACCCCTACCGCCGTGGGTCCGTGAGCTTGTGGCGAGACTGACGCCTGAGAACTGCGAGACTACCAAAGCCGAGTTGCTGCGAGGCCAACCATGGTCCGTGGTCCCTCCCTTCTGACGCCATCTGACGACAGCGGGCGCACGATTCAGCTCACCGGAGACTTCCTCTGGTGGCAGGGCGCCACGCCGCCGAGCGCTCAGGGCGAGTACCGGGTTCACAAGGAATCGGTGGCGCGCGGCGCCAAGGTCGAGCGCTGGACCGTTGGTGACGATCCGTGGGAAATGGTAAACTGGAATCTCTGGTGCTGGCGCAAGGACGAGAGAGACGCGCTCCGCATCTACCTGCAGATCGTGATCCCGCCGGGGGGCGCGCGGACTGCGGCCTACGAGAACGCATTCCCGTCGTCCATCGAGTTCAGGGACCCCGGTTCGTCGCCCGATTCAGTCATCGTGAGGGTGAGGTTGGCAGGTGGGGGGCAGGCAGGGGCAGTCGAGTTCGAGCAGGGCGCGTATGTGTGGAACAGGTCCTACTGCAGAGTGGGCCCGTGTATCGAGGAGCAGATAGCGCCGGACGGCAGCGGTCCTGCTGTCGGGGTCCTGCTGCCGGGGTGTCCATTCGACGAGGAGGGCGAACTCGAGAAGCTTCTGGGCATGCTGTTGCTTGCCGAGGAGGCGGAGCGGCTCAGCACGGCGTTCTTGATGTAGCCGCCGGTGAAGTCGAAGTCCTCGGCCAGGGCGCGCAAGTCAATGTCCGCTGCCAGGGGTGCCTGGGGTGGCAGGTGCCGACGCCAGATCTCCTCGCGCAGCTCGGCGGGGGGCACCTCGAACTCGAGCCGGTAGAGGATGCGGCGGTCGAGCGCCTCGTCCAGGACCTGCCGACGGTTGGTCGCCAGGATGGCGATGCCATCGAGTTTCTCGAACTCCCGCAGGATCGTGGGCATGATGCCATTCCCGCAGCGGTCGTCGAACATCTCGTCCGCCTCGTCAAAGAGGATAATAGCGTGCTGGAGTCGCGCTTCGTGAAAGATGCGGTTGAGGTTCTCGTCGAACGAGTGGCGGCCGTACTCTCTGATCTTCCGGTAGTCCACCAGCATCAGCCGGTGCGTCGTCGCCTTGGCCAGGGCGTGGGCGAGCATGGTCTTGCCGGTCCCGGACGGGCCGGAGAAGAGCAGGATCGTGCCCTTGCCGTAGCTCAGGATGTCATCGAAACCCCATTCCTTCCGGCAGCCCAGGTAGTCGTCCCGGTGCATGAGAAGGTCAAGGACCTCCTGGCGCTTCCCCGGCGGCAGGACGACCTGATCCAGATCGACTTCCGGGTCAACCACCGCGGAGAAGCAGACCACCTGGTCGTCAATGTCGTACTTGCCCAGGATCAGGCTGCTGACCCGGCGCGGCAGCTCCAGGTCCATGCGCATGAACTCGCTCTCGCTGTCGGGCTCGTGGTTGTGGGCCAGGTTCAGGAGCCCGTGGCTGAGAAGCTTCCCGGAGTGGATGAAGTACCGGCGGGCCTGGATCTTCTCCTCGACCCCAGCGCAGAGGATATCGAGGACGGTGCGCATCTCGACGCTGTGACTGCGCGAGAGCGCCTCCATGACGCGGCTGAAGTTGCTGTCCAGGTCTGGCCCCAGGATGATGACCAGCACCAGCTTCTCAAACTCGCTCAGGCTGTAGTCCCGGGCGAGGTTCTCCAGGGGCAGCTCCGGCGTCCCCGCCGCCAGCGTGACCTGCGTGCGCCGGTTCAGGGTGTCATGCTTGTGCCGGAGTCCGGTGTCGAGTCGGCGCAGCAGGTGTTGCAGGCCAGCGCTGTTGCTGGCAGCGCTGCCCAGCAGCTCCTCGCGTTCCGTCTGTTCGTACCGGGACGCTCGCATGCCGCTGCGCTCGGTCTCGAGTTGCCGGACGGCGACCTGCTTTCGCGCCAGGGTCTGGAGGTAATCCAGCGTGGCTGCGAGGTACTCCAGGTTGCTGGCAAAGGGCTTGGCCTTCGGGGTTCGGGTCATGGTCGCTCCTTCTTCCTTAATGTCGGTGCGGTCCTACAGAAGATCCTGCCACTATGTATCATCGACAAGAGTGCGGTTTTCGCCGACCCTTTTTCGAAGAAAAGGCGCTTTTCCGAGGAAAAACGGCACCATCTGCCTTGATACCCCAGGAAAGTGATGGTATGACTTATGGCATGAAGACGATGACGCATCGGACGACCTTTGCTCTCGATGGCGCGACCGCCAGTCGTCTCAGACGCCTGGCCTCCATCTGGCAGGTATCCCAGGCGGAAGTCGTCCGTCGGGCCGTAGCGCAGGCGGAATCGGCAACCGCCCCCGCCAAGCCTGACCCGATCGCCATGCTCAAAGAGCTTCACGCCTCTGGTCGAGGGCTGGATCCTGCCAAGGCGGAGGCCTATCTGGCCGAGGTCCGCGAAGACCGCAAGCGCTGGCGTGGCCAATGATCTGCCTCGACACCAATTACCTCATCAAGGGCGTCACCGCAGGCACGCCTGAGGCCGGCGAGTTGATTGCATGGGCACAGGCTGGCGAGTCACTCATCACGCCTATGCCGGCGTGGTTCGAGTTCCTCTGCGGGCCCGTGACTCCGGCTCAGATTTCCACCATCCGGGCCTTCCTCACCGAGATTGTCGTCTTTGATGAACCGCAGGCCAGAGAGGCTGCCCGGCTTTTCAATGCCGTAGGACGAAAGCGCCACCTGCGTGTGGACGCCATGATCGCCGGAACCGCCAGCGCTGTCGGCGCCGCCCTGGCCACCGGTAACCGCGCCGATTTTGCGCCCTTTGTCGCGCACGGACTTCTGCTCGCCTGAGAGTCGCAACGGGCGATTGACCACTGGGAATTCCGGGCGAGATCTTCCTTAGTCGGCTCTGCGCCAGAGGACCATGAGCATGCGTGAAGGATACTGGATCAACTACCGGGTTGGCCAGGTGGAACTCATCGACGAGCATCAACGGTGGGTGCGTCGACCAGGCCATGCGGCGCGCCTGGGCATACCGCCGGAAGCCGTGGGGGAGTTCGCCCGGTTCGATCCGGCCACGGACCGGGACGAGTTCCTGCGTTTTCTCATGGGTTGCGCACCCGTCATGCGGGTTCGGGGTCACGGGGGGAGCGTCACCTTTGAGTTCATCTCGAGACGCGGTTGGCGGGCACCGCTCGACGCCATCGCCAGCTTTCTGGTGGACAAGGCCGGCCCGCACCTGGGGCTCACCATCGTGGACCTCGGCGTGCCCGCCGTCATCGCCATGGACTATGCCAGGTTCATCGACCTGTTCAGCGCCGGCGGCGCCAAGGCGGTCGCGCAGACCGCCATCAGGCTTCCCGGGGCCCCAGGATGCCGAGCTCCCTCGCGGGCATGAACCGCCGGACACCACGGTCGAACGTCAACCATCCCACACTCAAGGCCCATCGGCGGCCATGCGTATGTGATCTAATATGCTGACAATGAACGTGTTCGACTTGACAAACCGTATTGGCGTGCTACGCTGATTTGCCTGGGAAGGAAGCAGCGGACCCCTCTGCCGATGACGCCGCCCACCGCGCCGCCGCCTGACGAAGGTGGGCGCCCCCAGCGGAGGGGAGTCAGGGGTAACCGGGAGTCTGGGCGGTACACAGGGAGGCCGGCACTGTGGAAGACAAGCGCTTGCGCCGACTGGTGCTGTTCGTCGAGCAGATGAAACGGGACCAGACCCCCAACTGCGAGAGCTTCACGCAGGATCTGAAGGCCAGCGAGTGGGACGACAAGGCTCCCTTGGCGGTATCCTCCAAGACCGTCCAACGAGACATCACTTACCTGCGCAAGAAGTTCCATCCGCCGATGGAATACGACCCCGAGGTCAAAGGCTATGTCCTGCTGGACAAGAGCTGGTCGCTGCCCTCCCTGAGCCTGGCCGAGGACGAGTTATTTGCGGCGCTCTTCAGCAACCGCGTCAGCGAACCCTTCCTGCCGCCGCCAATTCAGCAGACGATGGACGAGGTCAAGACCATCGAACTGGCCGCCGGTGAACCGGGCGACCTCACCCTGAACGTCCTGGAATCGTTGGTGATCGCCACCGGCGGCACCGTGCCCATGGCGCCGGACACCGCGCAGGCAGTGCTGCGAGCCTGGAAGGAGGCGCGCCGGTTACGGGTGCGCTATGTGCGCGGATCGGACGAGGCGGCCAGCGTCAGGGACATCGACATCCACGCGCTCTTTCTCTCGGCAGGAGCCTGGTATGCTCGCGCCTACTGCCATCTGCGCGGCAGCATGCGCTCGTTCGCCCTGCACCGGGTCCAGAAGGCCGACTTGCTGACCGATCACTTCATGCGTTCGGTTGCCGTGGTGGATGAAGTCCGACGCGGACGCGTGTTTGACTGTGACTTCGTGAGCAACGTCTGCGTCGTGTGTGCACGGGAACGGGCGATGTACTTCCGTGAACGGGTCTGGTTCCCGGGCCAGTCCATCACGGACCGGCCCGACGGCTCGCTGGAGCTTCGCTTCCCTTCCGTGCCGGCGCCGCTCTTCGAGCAATGGGTCATGTCGTCCATGGGGGCGGTGTCCGTCATGGCCCCTGCGGAGCTGCGCGAGCGGATCCGCCTGCTTGCGGCGACGCTGGCAGCCAATCACGAGGCGGGTCCTGTGGCCTGATCCCCCCGCTGGCTCAGGGAGCGGTTACATCCGTTCCGGCGGCGTATGGCAAGTGGCGGCGGCTGTGGCGGCGAGCCCTAGCGGACCGACCGGTCCGTGAGGGTTGCAGGCACAACAGAGCAACGCAACGGCTGTGGGAATCGACGGGATGCGTTCATCCCGCCCAGAGCCACGGCGTTACCGGACTACGAATTAAGATAAGTGTATTGACCACGGACATGTTTTGGCCGGGGAGCTGCCGTAGCTTGAGGACCATGTACGCCGGACTGTGAACCAGGAGAACCGTGATGCGTTTCATCCACACCGCCGACTGGCACGTCGGCAAGCCGTTCGGGCAAGTCGAGGACCCGGAGAAACGGATCCGTCTGCAACAGGAACGGATCGCCGCTATCCGGCGCCTCGGCGCGCTGGTGCGGGAGACCCAGGCCGCGTTCGTGGTAGTGGCTGGCGACATCTTCGACACTCCCAGTCCCAGTCGGACGACCGTGGCCGACGCTTTCGCCGCGATCGGCGCCATTCCGGTCCCGGTCTACGCCATCCCCGGGAACCATGACCACGGCGGCGTGGGGAGCATCTGGGAGCAGGGTTTCCTGCGTGAGGAACAGGCGAGACTCGCCCCCAACCTTCACCTGATCATCGACTCCGCACCCGTCACGGTGGAGAGGTTGGCGGTCATCCTGCCCTGCCCGATGGCCCGGCGCCACCAGGCCGGCGATCCGACCCTCTGGCTGCGGGATTCTGCCGCGTACAGCGGGCTGCCTGCGGACCTGCCGCGCATCGTGCTCGCCCACGGCAGCGTGCAGGGGTTTTCAAGCTCCGCCGACGCGGATGACATTGCCGTCCCGACGAACCAACTCGACCTGTCGCGGCTGCCGGCCGCCGAGATCGACTATGTCGCCCTGGGGGACTGGCATGGCACGAAGCAGGTCGCCGCGAACGCCTGGTACGCCGGCACGCCCGAACAGGACCGCTTTGCCAAGGGCGGCCTGAACGATCCGGGCAATGCCCTCCTGGTGGAGATCACGAGTCGTCAAGCCGGGCCCAACGTCGCGTCGCATCGCACGTCCCGGCTGGGTTGGCACGAATGGGCGTTTTCCTTTGGCAGCGATGCCAGCCTCGAGCAGTTTACGAGCGAGTGTGACCGTCTGCTGGACGGACGCGCCGGAGAAGACCTGCTGAACCTCGGCCTCGGCGGCACCCTCAGCTTCACGCAGTCTGGAAGGTATGAGGCCTATATCGAGAGTCTTCGTGCGCGTCTTCTCCGCCTTCGCATCGAGGGCGAGATACGCTTCGTGCCTTCGGACGAGGAGTTGGCTCGCCTCCAGAACGATCCGGACAATCCACTGGTGGCGAGCGTTGCCCGGCGCCTGGCCGAGGAAAGCCAGTCCGGCGACGAACCGACGCGCGCCGTTGCGCTCCTGGCACTGCGCCAGCTCTATGCGGCCGCGAGTGCCGACACCGGCGCCAACGTGCAGTAACCGCTCACGGGGAGAACTACACGCATGAAACTGATCTCTGCCGCTGTTCGCAACTACCGCGTCCACCGCGATACCCGGGTCACGTTTGCCCCCGGTCTCAACCTGATCACAGGGCCGAACGAGTCCGGCAAGTCCACCCTCGTTGAGGCCATCCACCGGACCCTGTTCCTGAGAGCCAGGGGCACTACCGCGGCCCATGAACGCATGAGGTCCACGACTTCGCCGGGCACGCCCGAGGTCATTGTGGCATTTGAGCAGAAGGGGAAGACCTGCACGCTGACCAAGCAGTTCACCAAGGGCACCATCCTCGAAGTGGCAGGAGAACCGGCGCGACGCGACGCAGAGGCCGAAGAACTCTTGGCGAAGCTCTTGTGCTCCGGCGAGACGATCCAGGGCGGCGGTGTGGACAGCAAGCTCGAGCTGCGCTGGGCACACCTGTGGGCGTGGCAGGGTAAGAGCGGTAGCGCCCCCGGCGAGACTGCCCGTGAGCAGAATGCGGAACTGGTACGCTGCCTGCAGGAGCTGGGCGGCGGCGCTGTGGTTAGCTCTGCGCTTGACAGTCGCCTGCTGGCGCGATTCAGGACAGCGGTGGACGAGGCCTTCGTGCGCACTCGCGGTTACCGGGCAGGGTCCGCGGTGGCAGCGGCGCAGGAGGCGATGCTCCAGGCCAAGGGCGTACTCGACCAGGCGGCGGCAACGCTCGCCACCATCGAGGGCTACGTCACCGTCTACCAGCAGGCCGAGACGTTCCTGCGGGAGGCGACGCCACAGGTCGAGCAACTCGACAGCGAGCTCAGGCAGGTCCAGTCTCGCCGGGAGCAGGCGCGGGTGCTGAACGAGCAGCGCCAGGAGGCCGAAAGGTGTTGGCAGAGGGAAGCGGACGAGTCTGAACGGCTGCATGGGGCGGTCGCCTCCATCGCCAGCGCCCGGAAGAAGCTCGTGCGGCTGACGCAGAGCATCGCGGAGAAGGACAGCGAGGCCGACAATCGGCAACGGGCGGCGCAGGACGCCCGCGCTGAGGCGAACCGACTCCGGGCGGCGGTGGAGCCCGCCAGGAAGGCGCTGGCGCAGGCGCAGGCACTGAGCGATGCCGGCGCAGCCCAGGCCGAGTTGCTGGAGAAACAGCGGAACCTGGCCGAGCTGGCCACCGCACTGCGTCGGGTTGCGGATCTGGAGGCCGAGGCGCGCCGCTTCGACGACGAACTGGCGCGCGTCCCCCGAATCTCGAAGAAGGACG
The DNA here is from genome assembly GCA_903933565.1 of uncultured Victivallales bacterium. GTDB lineage: Bacteria > Verrucomicrobiota > Lentisphaeria > Oligosphaerales > JAFGRS01 > CAILUI01. The sequence goes on from CAIZKT010000904.1 coordinate 16,170, forward strand.
TCAACGGACTTCACCGGCTGAGGGACGCGGACACCACGGCCGCCGCCGCGCTGCAGGCGATGTCTGCCCAAGTCGAGTTGTTGCGCGCTGGCGTGCCGGTCTCGGTAGGTGGTATCGAGGTCGCGTCCGGCAGCACCACCACGATCACCGACCGCATAGAGGTCAAGGTCGGCGACCTGGCCGTCTTCCGGCTTACGCCCGGCGGCGGCCAGACGCTCGCCGAGGCCAGGCGCAACGCGGCCCAGGCCCAGGCTGCGCTCAGGACCGCGCTGCAAAACTCCGGGATGGAAAGCCTGGAGGCGGCCGAAGCTGCGCTCGCGCAGGTCGATGGCATCACGGGAAATCGCGCCGCCACCGTGAGGGCGCTCGAGGCGCTCGAGCCTGAGCGACTCAGGGAAAGGCACACCGAGGCCGCCCGGAATGTCGAAGGGGCGCGTGCACGTCTGGAGCTTTGCGCCAGGGATATCCCTGAGTTCACCCGGGCTGCGGACCTCGAGGCAGCCAGAGCAGCGCTGCAGATCGCCCATAGCGCGCTCGCCGAGGCGCGGCGCACGGCCGCCGCCGCGGAGCGGGAGCTCACTACCAGCGACGCCATCGCCACGGAGCTCGAACAGGCTGCTCGTACAGCCCAGGACGGCATGGCTGCGGCGCGTTCCGACCTGGGCCGGGCGCAAGGGGAACTCGAAGGCCTCATCGGGGCCTATGGCGATGACGACGCCCTGCAGGCCAAGGTCACGGACTCAGCCGCCCGGCTTGACGCGGCGCAGAAGGGCATCGCCGACTTTGACCGCCAGCTGGCGGCACTGCAGCCGGACCGCCTGCAGGCGGACGCCGCTCGCCTTGAGCGCAGCCTGGGGGGAATACGCTGCCAGATCGGTGAGAACCAGACGAGTCAGAGCGTCGCCCTGTCGCACCTGCAATCCGCAGGCACCTCGGACCCGCGCGGTGACGTGTCCCTCGCCCGTCAGCTCTACGAGCGGGCCACAGCGCGCTCCCGCGAGTTGGTCGACCAGGCGGCAGCCAGCCGTCGCCTGGCAGACCTGTTCGCGGAGGAACAGGCGCGCGCTATGGCCACAATAATCGGTTGGATCAGGCGACCGCCCCCAGGATGAAGAGAGCGATC
>CAIZKT010000905.1:0-3060 GCA_903933565.1 uncultured Victivallales bacterium
AGGGCTCAAACCCATAACTATCCTATTCCCAGGGCGTTGCCCTGGGCTGGTATGGCCGCGCGCCTTCAGCGCTCCAGGCGGACTTCCTTATTGCACAGGTCGAATGAAACTGCAACGCGGCTTCCCGGACACCTCTTGCAGCCGTACGAGTCGCCGTTACGTTTTGGCCTGACCGGTTCATGAACACTGCCTGCCGTGCGTGAGCCGATCACTCCGCGGGCTGTGAGGCGAGGCACCCAGGCCACGTACTCGCAGGGGAAACCAGCACCGATACCGCGCCGCAGGCGCATCATTCCACCAGGCCCAGACACCATGAGGAGGAGAGCCCATGAGCACGAACTGGTTCTACAGCCTGCCTGAAGACCGCGGCGTACGCCCACTGGGCGAACTCGCCTGCCGGACCAGGCGCTGCGCCGAGCGCTTGTTGCTCGACGATATCTATCGGCCCGAGTGGATCACCAGCGACATCACCTTCGCCTACGACCCGACCCCCTTCCACGATTGGTATACCGGTCATGAGTGGACCTGGTACGCCGATGTCAGCGGTCGGTACCTCAACGCCTGGGCCTCGCTCGCGGCAAACAGCGGCGAACTGCCGTTGAAAGCTCGCCAGGTCCTCGAGACCGTGCTGGTATCGCAGGCTGAGGATGGGCACTTTGGCCCGCCGATTCCCGTAGGCGCCTGCGACCGCTCTCAGGCCTCGGGAACCGCCTGGATGATGCTGGCTCTGCCGCGCCTCTACGCGCTGACCGGCGAGGCGCGGGTGCTGCGGGCCGCGCAGCGGCTGGCGGAGTGGTATCTGAAGGTCATTCCCGACTGGGTTCGTCCCGAGGAGATCGCGCGGCAGACCAGCCTGGGATCCTATGCCCTGATCTTCTCCAACTTCACCCACTGCCTCGATGGACTGGCGGCGCTGCAGGCCGTCGCGCCCGACCCGCGCCTCGAACAGGGCGCCCTCACCATCGCCGCCGCCGTCAAGGGCTTTGATTCGGAGATTCATAGCCATCACTTCCTCTCCACCGTGCGCGGCCTGCTGGATTGGTATGAGCTGACCGGCCAGGCCTGGCTGCTGGAGAAGGCGAAGCGCGAGTGCGACCGCATCTTCACCGACGGTATGCTGGATACCTGGGGCGTCCCCGAATCGTTCGCCACTCCGCAGACGGACGAGGGCTGTTCGGAGGTGGATTGGGTGCTGGTGAACCTCAGGCTGTACCAGGCCACCGGCGAGCGCCGCTGGCTGGATACGGCAGAGCGCGCTATCTATGGCCAGTTCTATATGAACCAGGCCCCCAATGGCGGCTTCGGCGCCTGGCATGGCTTCCTGGCGCCGGTCGGCGCCCGCAAGGCAGGCTCGGTCGGACGCTACATCGAGGCATTCTGGTGTTGCTCGATGCATGGCGCCTTCGGCCTCAGCGAGATCGCCCGGCATGCCTTCGGCCGCGTTGCCGACGGCGTACGGGTCAACCTCATCATTGGCGCCGAGGCCGAGTTCCGCCAAGCCGGCGGGGTGCTGCGCCTGCGCCAGACCGCGGATGGCTACCCCTTCCCAGGTGAGACGCAGATCGAGATCTCTCTTCCCGACGCGACGCCACAGGTGCTGCACGTCGCGCTGCCGAGTCACTCGCCGTTACGGGCGGCCGAATGGGATGGCCGGGCACTGCCTTTGCCCGGCGCGGGGAACGAGTTGACGGTGACGGTGCAGGGCGCCGGTGAGCACCGGCTAGCGCTGCGTTTCGCGCTGGCGTTGCGGGCCGAGCCCGCGCGTCGGCAGGACCTTTTCCCGGGGAAGCACTCGCTCTGGTACGGCCCCATGCCCCTCGGCACCAATGCCTTGCTGGAGCGCGTGGCCTACGATCTCACGCCGACAACCCTGTCGGCAGCCACGGTGCGGCTGGCCGCGGGCTCCAATGCGCTTAACTCGGAATTGGAGTTGGCCCTGCCAGCCACCGACGCCGCGGACTGGCAACACCTCCGCTGCCGCGACCAGCTCGTGCTGTACCCTCTGGCCGGCAGGACCTTCCGGGGCGTTACGCACCTGACCTACCTGTTCTGAGGTCGGCGCTCAGCCCCGGAGGCCGTCTCCGTCCTGCCGTCAGCCTCAGAGCCCAAGTGGGCCGCGCATGTTCTCGAGACTGCGCTTGAGGCTGTCGAAGGGGTCCAGGTCGCCGCTGTCACGCTCGACCAGATACCACTCAACCCCGGCCTTGCGGCAGGACTGGATGATGCGTGGCCAGTTCAGGTTGCCATCGCCGATCTCGGTCATCTTGTGCTCACGCTTGGACGTGATCGTCATGTCCTTGAAGTGGACGCACGGGATGCGCCCGGCCACCTTGTCGATGTAGGCGGCGGGGTCGGAGCCACCGTGGGCAATCCAGTACGTGTCGATCTCGATCCAGACGGCCGGGTCCAGCGTCTCGATGAGCAAATCCTGCGGCCGAATGCCGCCCGCCGGCGCCAGCTCATGGCTGTGATTGTGGTAACCGATGCTCACCCCGCTGCCCTTGAAGGCGAGGGCAGCGGCGTTGAAGCGCTTGACGAACCCCTGCCAGAGAGCCAGGGTCCATTCCTCCTTGGGGAAGTAGCCGCCGATGGCGGTGTACTTGCAGCCCCAGAGGCGGTGTTCCTCGATCACCTTTGCCGCTTCGGTTTCCAGGCGTTCCAGGCCGACGTGCGTGGCGGCACAGGCCAGGCCTTCGCCGACGAGGATGCGCTTGAATTCCGCCGGTTCGATGGCGCCGATGCCCGAGGCCTGCACGCCGTCGTAGCCCATCGCCTTGATCCTGGCGCAGCTCCGGGCGATGTCGGCCGCCGTCTTGCAGGCCTCGCGGACGGTGTACAACTGAGCCCCAATCAATGCCTTACCCATGTCGTGTTGCTCCCTGTTTGGCGCCTACTCAAACACCCGTGCTCAGGCGAAGTTCCGCCGCCACAAGCATACCCCCCCAGCCGCTGCCCCGCCAGCTGGAGGCTCTGCTGGAGGTAAGGCCTCAGAAGCCCCGATGAGAAGCATCGCGGGGGCTATTGCGCCGTTGGTTCCGAGGCCCAAAGGGCCGGCATCCC
>CAIZKT010000906.1:0-1758 GCA_903933565.1 uncultured Victivallales bacterium
CAGCGCGGCGTTTTCGGTCTCCAGGGCGACGCAGCGCTTGACCAGCGCCTGGGTGGCGGAGACATTGAGCATGGCGACCTGGTCGTAATCCACGGCGCGGAAGTCATTCACCTGCTTGCCGAAGACGAACACTTTCTCGGTCGCCTCCGTCACCCCGGCCAGGACGAAGGTGTTGGCGTCCACCACCCGCGCCACGCTCTTGTCGATCGGGATGCTATCCGTATACACCCGGACCAGGTCGCCAACGGCAAAGCCGTGGGGCTTGGCCACGGTCAGGGTCAGTTCCTGAGCCGGGGGGTCAAGACTCACGGTATCCGCCAGCGCATAGACACTGGGGATGAAATCGGTCGACTGGTTCACGGCGTCGGGATAGACCTGTTCGAGTTCCTGGGCGATGACGCCCTTCTTGGGCCGGTTGCCCTTGGCCAACTGGTCGATGTAGGTGTAATCGGTGACCTTGACCTGTTGCAGCGTGGCCAGGTCCGCCTCCGCGTCGCTGACGGCAATGACGTTCTTGATGCGGGCGTCGGAAATGGCGAGATAGCCCGAACTAACCAGCCATGCGGAGAAATAGGCTGACGTTGCGAAGGTGTAGCCGTCAGGTGTGTTAATATTAACACCGCTATAAGCATATTGGCCCCCGTTCGTCCCTATTGTACGATAAATCACCGACGTGCCGAGTACGTGCAGCGGATAGCCGGGCGTTGAGGTCCCGATTCCAAGACGGCTGTTGGTGCTGTCCCAGTGCAGGTTGGCCGGCTGCAGCGGCGTGCTGGCGCCATTGCCGACGAGCACCTTGTTGGCGGTAAGGGTCGAGGCCCCGGTGCCGCCTTGAGCCACGGTGATGTCCGTGGTGAGGCCGCTGAGGCTGGTGATGTCGCTGTTGGCGCCGGAGGCGGCGCCGCTGAAGGTGGCCCAGGTCGGGGCACTGGTGCCGTTGCTCTTGAGGAACTGGCCGCTGGTGCCGGCGGCGGTGGAGGCGTAGCCAGTGGTGGTGGAGGCATAGATCAGCCCGTACCGGGTGGGTGCGGTGGCGGTGCCGGTGCCGCCGTTGGCGACGGCGACGGTGCCGGTGACATTGGCGGCGGAGCCGGTGATATTGCCGGAGATGTCGGCAGCGGGGATGGTGGCCGAGGCGGTCAGGGCGGAGGTGCCTGATCCCTTGACATAGCCGGTGAGGGTCGATGCGCCGGTGCCGCCCTGGGCCACGGTGATATCCGTGGTGAGTCCGGTCAGGCTGGTGATGTCGGTGTTGGCGCCGGTGCCCGCCGCGCTCAGAGCGGTGCGGGCGAGGGCGGCGGTGGTCGCGCCGGTGCCGCCGTTGGCGACGGGCACCGAGCCGGTGAGGGCCACGACCGGCGTGGTGGTGCCGGTGGTCACGCTGATGGGGGCGGTGCCGGTGACGCTGGTGACGGTGCCGCTGCCGATGGCGGTGCCATTGACCAGATAACTTCCGCTGATGTTCACATCCCCGGCGACATCCAACTTGGAAGACGGGGTCAAGGTCCCGATGCCGACATTGCCGGCATCGGTGACCAGGGCGTAGGCCGCGCCGGTATTGGTGGCGGTGAAATAGCCGCCGTAGTTGGCCCCGGTGGAGTTTCCGACGGCTCGCGCATACACACCGTATTTCGCGGTGGTGATGGTGGCGGAGTTTTCTAAGAATCCGCCGTAGCTGCTTGTGCCGGTGCTTCCCGATGCCGACCCGAGTATCCCGATGTTCTGAGCACTCCCCCCCGACGCAAGAGCGAAAACTCC